>CABGHH010000078.1 GCA_902158745.1 Candidatus Methanolliviera sp. GoM_asphalt | reverse complement strand
GCCTGTCGCGCATCATCTTTTGTCATTTCTCTGATCTCGTATGCTATAGTTTCCCCTTATTTTCTCATTCACTTCCACACTTTCCATTTAAATATTCGTTCTATCTTATCTATGGATCCGATTTTTTCAAAATATACAACATATCAAAATATACAACATAACTTTCCTTCTATATTTTGATATTTTACATTTTCGATCTTTTGTAAAATTTAAGGTAAAAAGAAGCTGTCTCCATCGTTCTTTGGGAAGGTTCGTCTCTTATAATTTTACATTTATTCCTGTATAAAAAGTAAAACCGTTATGGAAGCGATGAACACACCTTGCATGCCCATGATGAAAGATGAAGATAGGAGTGACGAATCAAAGATTCATCCGTACCTCTATCTCTATCACCATAGATTCAGACAGATCTTAACGGCATATCCCAATTCTCATTTTATCTCAACATCGAGCGATCTGAGCACTGCTTCTATGGGGTTTATTATTGTAGAATAAGGAGAACCTGCAAACAAGAGACCAACAGGCCTTTTATCATTCGTCAAAACCAGAGAGCCGGAATCTCCACCTTGAGACATATATCCAGCCATGATTTGATTATCAAAAGTGGCAGATCTATTATTGGAATATTGGATTCTTACGGTAAGATCCGTCTGTTTAATAGTTTCCCTAGTTATCCCTGTAGTTCTTCCGCTCTTAATCAATCTCATCCCCAATTTGGGCTCCACCGTTTCTCTCCTTGGCAACCCAATTCCGATTATGAATGGAGATAGATCTCGGTAAGTACGAAGAGGTTCGGGCTTAGCTATCGCACAATCCACATAATTCGGTTCGTCGAAAGATATTGGAATGAATCTATCTAACTCTCCAATCTTGTCTTTAGGTGATTCGCCGCCATCGTAGGGGCCAGGTTGAAAAATGTCATCGCCGATTTCTGCATCGTTTTCGTTTGCGAGGACGTGATTATTTGAGAGTATAAACTCACCTCCTCTCTTATTTTTAACTACACACCCAAAAGTTCCGCAAGTTATTTTATAGTGACCTATCGAACATCCAGGTGGTGCAGGTTTTATCCTTTTTACCCTATTATACAACCCCTCCGATGGAATTGCGGTTGGAGGGGCACTTATTACCCCAGTTTCTATAACATCCGTTTTTACTCCTTCGATAGATTCCGGTATGATCCTTTTCTTCTCCAACTCATCCTTCGAAAGCTTCTTGATTACACTCACGATTATTCCGAGTTTCCCCTCCACGCCTTTCGTCGTTTTTTCCCCGATTCCGACACCGATTATATTCGAAACTTGAGTCAAAACCTGAGAAATGTTTTCAATTCTGGGGCCCTTATCAAAAAGCAAAGATTTATTCTCTTCTTTTATCCTCAATATCGCCTCATACTCCATTTATTTAACCTCCAACGCTTTTATCTTCCCGACTTCCTGAATATCCGTTGATACCCCACCTATTTCTCTCGGTAGTATCTCATTCTCTCTCAACTCGTTTAAAGGGAGTTTTCTTTCAACGGAAATTACTATGGATAGTTGATCGGTCTCTCTCCCATTTATAACCTTATATCCAATGCCTATTCCAACAACACCCCTATAACTGAGCAAATCACCTTTATATCTGTCCTTTACTCTTTTAATTTGTCCGATCAAAATCTTACCTCCTCACCTTACATGGTATTAATTTAGGAGTCGCAGCGTTTTAAGCACATACTCATCGCATTCTCATCCTTGAACATTCTCTTAAATCTATCAAGTATATCAATGACGTTCCCAATATTTAGCTCTATCAATCAACTCCTCTTTTTAACACAAATATTTTAAAACCTTTTGTATCCATTCAGCTTTTGAGGATTGGGATGCAAAGTAAAAGAAGGAAGATCAGAATGGGATTGTTGTAAAGCAAAATCATAGTGGGTAGATGGGGTCGTTGAAAGAGGAGGTTGCACGACTGGAGATCTAAACCCTAAAACTCTAACGTTGGCATATCGGGGCAGTAGGTTTGATTTGTGAAGTGAACAGAGCGAGCAAACGATTCAAAGGGGATTTAACTATAAAAGTTTTCAAAAATCCCTTGGATTTTTCGCAAATCTACGATTTGCATCCTACAACGGTAGGACGTAGTTCAAAAATCGAAGATTTTTGAGTAGGTAAGAAGAATATCTGAAAACCTGTCCTCTGCACCGCGTAACCTCACTCACTCATAGAAGGGTCATATACGCACGAAGTTTGGATGAGTGGTATTCTTTTTTTATGAGGTCTTCTCTTTAGCGTATCTCGAATGGGAGGGAGAAGTGGATCGTCTCCTTGAATTGAATTGAGGTAGTCCCATCGAAGATTTGATAAGTCAAAAATCCTACTAACGAGAACTATGATACTTATTCATTGGTGATGATCTTGATATAAGTAGGATCTCTGGGCTTTTTTATGAGCCATGTAATACTTGTTGTGAGATAAAGACTTTAGATTCAGAAGATAAGTATAAAGGAAAGAAAAATTCTCTTATACCCCGGTCATTCAAAAGAGTCCCCTTATTCAATCTGTACTTTATTCCTCTCGGATTCAAATCGTATCCTTCCGCTTATAATGAGATTATCTTACCCACTCCGCAATGAATGCTCTTCTCCGGGTATAAAGATCTTATTTCTGATTTAAATATAGTACAGTGGCAAGCACAAACTAATTCTAAATCTTTGAGCAAGTCAAATTCACTGAATCCATGCAGACCGCCAATCAGTGCATAAACCTTTCCAAACTTTAAGGATGCCATAAGAATATCTCTCACCCCAGGATGAGAACATCCCGCGATCACAGCTATTCCCTTTTCTGTTTTGATTGCGAGAGATTGCTCTATGCCTCTAAGTTCGCCTGTTGAAAAGATATTTTCATGTATTTGAAGAGGTTCTTCTACGCCAATTATCTCCTTCGCGTCAAGATGTTCATAAAACGAGATTGGAAGATAAACTTTGACATTTTTATTTATTTTGAGAAAATCAGAAAGTCCACCGGCGTGATCAAAATGGGCATGAGAGATGAAGACTTCATCGATAGAATGAGGATCGATACTAAGTTTTTTCATATTCGAAAGAAGGATGGAACCGTTTGCACCTGTATCAAAGAGAATTTTTGCCAGATCTGTTTCTATAAGACAAGAGAAGCCCCAATCTGCCTTAAAACCTTCTTCTTTTTTATAGACTTCATTGTCATAAATGATGGTAATCTTCATCTCGATACCTCGATCCACCACGCGTGCTTATGGCAATGACCAATATGTTGTGCTGTGTTGAATGATTATTTGAAAACCCGTCATTTCCGTTCTTTTGCCCTTTTAAGGCCTAAAAACGCTTTTTAATGGGGGGTTTAAAATAAGCAATCACAGTGCTTCTTTTTACTTTTCAAGGCTCTAAACAGCATATTTCTCGGTAGCTTATACGATTCATTCAACAAAGCAGAGAATACTACAAAAACGCTCTAAAAATGAATGCTACAAAGACGATGAAAGATGGCAAAGATGAAAAAATTAATTGTCATCTCTAGAATTTTGTCATCTATAGAAGTGATAGAAGCGATGAGAGTCTCACGGCGTCTGCATTGAAGACCGCCTAAGGATGCAGGATACCATATCACCGAGAAATACGGCATTTTAATCTGCGGTGGCAAGGGCAGGGTGATGAAGACGGCAGCCAAAGGAGCAAAAGGGGAGGAGATTGGCGATTTGAATTCTATCATATTTTAGAGAGGGAACGAATAAATTCATCGATATCGCTATTCCAACAAATCTGGGTTACCTTAGAAATTATCTAATCATAACGATGTCCGATGCGGTAATCGGTATTGCCGGCAGATGAGCACCTTAAATGAGGTTTTTTGCATTAGACCTGGACAAGCCAACCATCGTTCTAAAAGGTACGGGTGTTTTGCAGATATTTTAAGCAGAAAAGAACTGTTAGGAGGGTTTAGACAGAAATTTCAGTTGCTCAATCGATGAAGAGACACTAAAATCTGCATTTGTCTGAGATGAATTTTGCTTTATCTTTTATTCATAAGCGAAGGATTCACCTCAAATCGAAGCCTGTTTTGGGCTGGATTACGCAGAGAAAAACTGATTATTCCTCCTCTTATGAGCTCCTTCACCGTTTTCTCTGTATCTAATTCCAATTCATCCATAGATCTCTTAAGAAATTCTGGTTCTATTTTGTGGATTTTAGGAGGAATATCATCGTCAGATGTCTCCCTCTTCGCTCTCCGAAAAATCTCTAAAATCTCTTTCACTTTTAATTCTCCAATACTTTTCAAGTAATTTTTGATTGCACACTCGGCGTTCCATCTTCCGGTCTCCTCAACTTCTTTGATCAAATATCGAATAATCTCGGGCATCTCATATCTCTCCTCCGTATTCGGTCTTGTACACAATATCCTATCCTCCCATGATTTGCTCTCCGGAACTACTTCTGATATTCTGATTGGAATCAATAATCTTTGGGAATAGAGGAAGAGAAGATCTTCGATAGAACCTTCCAATTTCTCTACCTCATTATAGGAGATCGTTCCATCTCTCGCAGCTTTTACCATCACTTCAGCCAATAGATCTGTTCTCTCTTTCGGAAATATCTCTTTTAGAACTTGTTTTAAGTTATTTGAGACCGTCATTTTACGATCCAATTTTAGTCTTTCATCATATTCACCAGATACTCTCCTGATCTTTATACGTATATGTATATATATAATCCACGATATCTTCTCTTTTGAGTAACCGACGGGCGTATTCATCTATCTCGTAAGGATTTTCGCCGACGATCAAACCTCCTTCAATTTTGTGAATATCCGTCCCGTCCCATATTCTCTCCTGTGCACATTGAACCGAGGTCGCATCCAGCATCGTCAGCGTTCTTCTCCCGATTATCCTTGGCAGATCATCGATGAGGCTCATAAAATTTAATCTGCCTCTATTTGCATAAACATGAAGCCTGATCTTATCAAAATGATCAATTAAGCCAAATAGAATCTTTCTTGCACCAGTGAATCCACATTCCGAGTGTAATTTTAGCACGGGCAACGTCACGATGAGGTCAAAGTCATCCAGATTGACGATTCTAAACTTAAACCCCTGCTCTTCGACCTCTTCATACTCAAAGTCCGTGTCAAAACATCTCATCTCTATTCCATGTTTCTCGCAGATCTTTGCAAGTTCGGATTCAATGACGACACCATGAATATAATTTAAGGTATCTCTCTCCAATTCTGGTGGTAATCTTCCCTCGACATATTTTCCGGCATCTCCCCAAAATTTTAGGGCTGATGCCCTCATAGCTTCTACCTCATCCATTTTGAAGCGAATTGCCCTATTTTTATAGTAGTAAACTTTGTCTGGGGCAGGTCCATCGGCCACCGCGACCTCTGATACTTCAAATGCGTTCAACACCGCATCCAATACGCTCGGATCCGTCGTCGTGGGATAGGGCTCGCAACTGACGATATTCGGTTTGATCAATATTTTTCCTCTCTTTGTTGAAACTTGTTGAATGACGTTGGATATCTCTTCTGCTCTCTTCTCAATTATCTTCATGCGTGTTTAGATATAATACCACCAAAAATATAAAGATAGGGATAAATTCAAATGGCAAAAAGGAATCTGAGATCACACTTCAAAAGATATTCGAAATCGCGAAGAAGAAATAAGATCTCCTTCAGATGTCATGTCATATTAAAAACTAAATAAACATTTATTAAGTTTCGCTAATGGATGGATAGAGAAGTTCTTGACACCTATGGGGATTGTGTTGCGATGATGAGAAATTATTTTTGCAAGTATAATTGATTATGTGAAGTGAGTAACTGAAATAAAAGTCATGAAAGAGGAGGAATAGATATGTATGGATACAGATATGTCCCTTTTATTACGCTGTCGGAGTTAAAGCCAAGAGTATGGATTACACTTTCGGGATGCAATTTCAGGTGTCGTGGATGTTTTAGCTTTGCTCGTAATGCGATAGGTGCGCCGATGAGTGTTGAAGCGGTAATAAGGCTGGTGAAGAAAACATCAAATGAATATTATGGCGATGCGCAGTTAGAAGAGGCTGTAATAACCGGTGGTGAACCCACCTTGGACAAGAATTACCTCGTGAATTTGGTATTGAAATTGAAGGAAATCGCAGGGTATGTAGTGCTTGACACAAATGGGTATCTTTTGGATGGCATTTATTTGTATGAACTGATTAAAGCGGGTTTGAACGAGGTCATGTTTGATTTGAAGGTGTGGGATAAGAAATTGCATGAGTGGTATACAGGTTACCCGAATAAGCAAATATTAGAGAATATAAGAAATGCATATGGAAAGGTAAAACTCGTGGTGAATACGGTGTACATACCGGGAATAGTAGATGAGAAAGAAATAGAGTACATATCGAGGTTTTTATCTGAAATAGAGAAGAGAGGAAAAGAGAAAATAGACTACCGAATAAATGGATTCAGAGCGGAATTAAGCAGGGAGAAGATATCGAGGAATCCGTATCCCAAGGAGATGGAGAGAGCTTTCTCAATCGTCTCAAAATATATGAAAAATCCAGCGATAGGGAAGAGTTGTATGAGAGAAAGAGAGATAGAAGTAAAAAGGAGCTGGATAACTGTGTTTTCAGATGGGACTTTAAAAAGGCGAACTTTAGACGATTATAGAGCAGAGAATAAAAAGATGAAAGTGAAGACTTGATAAAAATATAGGGATTGATTATAACCGTCTAATCAGATTTGGGACTCGGTTTTTATTTTTGTGGTTTTCTTTAACTACATTAAATAAAAAGACCGTTCGAAACACGACTACTCAAAAAAGTGTAATATTATGCCTTGACTTCGATCGCATTATATTGAACGCGGCAGCGAATCTTCAATGACGCTTTCAGATATCTCTTCATTGGGATTTAGGATATACTTCTTATCGCTATCGCCGTATCTCTTCACAAATTTTTTATATTCTTCTTCAACTCATTTAATAATTTTTTTGATCTTAATCCCTCCACACATTCCATATAACACGCTTGTTTTATTTAGCTCTTGTGTAATAGTTCTGAGTTTAAAAATGTTTCTTATCAAGAAATAGCATCGGTATTAATCGCAGATTTGCATAGTCATATACGTTATCTCTAAATAGAGAAAAGAGATTGTGTTAGATAAGTTTAAAAACTCTAAAATTTATGAGAACATCTTTTAACTTTTGTTGCACAGCTTTTTTGTTTTAAAGGTCCATATTCTGGAATAAGCCCTTCTTCTGCACAACTATAAAATCTCCAGCCGATTCTAATATCTTTTTCAATTTCAAACTTATTTGGCATAACT
>CABGHH010000077.1 GCA_902158745.1 Candidatus Methanolliviera sp. GoM_asphalt | reverse complement strand
CCTAAAGTTAGGCGAAATCCATTTTTACTTTAAAAATCAGGTCTTACTATGAAAAAGGCAAAACTTAACTTAAATATGGGTGTGATCGAATCTTCTATTAGGGAATATAATAACTCTACTATAGTCAAATACCAAACTTTTTAAAGTAACAATGTAATTTCATATTATGGCACGTCCCATAACTATTGAAATCAAGAAAGATGTAACGATAGATGAACTTGACAAGAGAATTAGGTCATTGGAGAAAAATGTGAGAGTACTCAAAAGACTCTATTTTGTAAAATACAGGTACCAGGGATATACCGTTAAGAACGCCTCTGAAATGGTAGATGTTACCGAAGCAATAGGCTATGAATGGCAGAGACGATGGAATGAAGATGGGTATAATGGACTGATACCCAGATTTGGAGGGGGTAGACCCTCCAAGCTAACTTCTGAACAAAAAGAAGAGCTGAAAAAAGAGCTGAAAGGAAAGAATTGGACCACAGAAGAGGTCAGAAAATTCATATTCCTAAAGTTCGAAGTAGAATACACACTCAAACAGATAAGAGTCATACTGAAAAAGTTTGGAATGAATCATGCTAAACCTTACCCGCATGATTAAAGAAAACCAAAGAATGCAGAGGATATTTTAAAAAATACTAAATGAAAATCTGAAAAACACTCCAATTATAGGATTTTTGGATGATTGCAAATCGAAGATTTGCAAACTTGAAAATGTTCCATTTTCAAATGAAACATCCCCTCAGACAACAGCGAATACTCAGAGACTCTGGTCTTTTGGCAAGCCGGAGATATTTAAGAATACTACAAAAATGAATGCCAACGCCTTTGGATTCTATCCCCTAAATGGAAAATCTGTTCTTGATTTCAAAGACCATTCAAAGAAGGAAGATATGTGTGAGTTTCTACAGTCAATAAAAGAGAATAATCCTAACAGAGAGATCATTCTCATTCTGGACAATTTTTCCTCCCATCATGCAGCCAAAACAAAAGAGACCGCATCGAATCTCTCCATACGCCTATGTCTTCTTACCACCATACTCTCCTGATCTAAATATTGAATCTCTCTGGAAGTCCATAAAAAAAGTGATTTCCAGAGAGTTTATCAAAGATGTGGATCAGCTGAAATTCATAGTAAAACGCAATTTTGAGGTTTTTTCCTCAAGACTTAGTTTTGCCAGAAAATGGATTAAAAAGTTTCTTGGTAATAACTTTAATTTGTTAGGTTCTTAACTATAATAGCGAAACGGCGGACTTAATGAGGAGGAATAGATTATGATTCTTTTGCATAATAATATCTCCATGTTAGACATGAAAATTTCCTTTCAACAATTTTTTCAATTTTTCAATATCTTTGCCTTTCCTCCTTACCAAAACTAAAACCACTTCTTTATCATCTTCTTCTCCTTGGTAAATGCCAAACTTCAGCACTTATTTAGGATTTCCAGTGCCTTATCGATACATTCCAACCCCATCTTTATCTTTGTGAGGTCTCTTTCCCGTTTTAAATCTTCCAATATTTCCCCTATCTTTTTTCTCAATTCTCTCTTTATCTCATTCTCATCGGGGGATCTCTCACGGCTCTTTAAATCTTGAGAAGTCGCAGGAATTTTCGTCCTTCTCCCTCCTTTCTCGTCTATCTCTACGAAGCTTGTCCCACAGACCGGACAGATGATCTCTTCCCCAAATTTAAATAGTGGGCTATTACACGTGGGGCAGTGCCTCGAAAGCATCTTCCCACCTCTAAGGAGCATCTCGGATATTTTATCGATATTATCGTCTCTCATCTCTATTCACATACTTTGAAGATTAGCCAGAAATCTTTTCTAACAGTTATCTTTATTTAATCTTTCCTCGAAGAATCTTTTGAATTTCTTTGGGGGTGATTTGATGACCAAGAAAGATGAGTTGATAAGACGATGTGTAGAGCAATTGGAGAGGATGGCAGGAGACAATTCTGTGCCAAAAAATATTAGAAGAACGGCGAGCGAAGTTAGATTGGAGATTTTAGATTCGTCTAAGGATCTTAGTATGAGATCCGCCACGGCTATCTCGATGCTTGAAGAGATAGGCAGTGACCCAAACATGCCTCTACAGACGAGGACTAGAATATGGGAGATCGTAAGTCAGCTCGAAACGGTATCGGTAGATTAAATGCAAATATCTGATAAACAGAAATATGATAAGGTAATCGAGCTTTCAAGGAGAAGAGGTTTTCTCTGGAGATCTTTTGAGATATACGGTGGCACTTCCGGTTTTTGGGATTATGGCCCACTTGGAGCCGCTCTGAAGAGAAAGATCGAGGAGGAATGGAGAAAAATTTACGTGATTGGAGAAGGATTTTTTGAGATAGAGACACCCACGATAGGAATAAAAGAAGTCTTCGTCGCTTCTGGTCATGTAAATAATTTTGTTGATGTCACCGTGGAATGCACCAAATGTGGGGCGGAGTACAGAGCTGACCATCTCATCAGAGACGCAACAAAACCTTTGGTTTTTGAGCACGGTGAAGATGGAACATTTTCACATGTCCTTGAGACGAATGTGGAAGGATTGGACGTAAAAGAGTTGGACAAAATCATAAGAGAAGATGATATAAAGTGTCCGTCTTGTGGTGGAGAGCTCGGCGAATGTTATCAGTCAAACCTCATGTTCAAGACGTCTATAGGGGCAGGTGAAAAGAAAGTTGGCTACTTGAGACCCGAGACCGCCCAGGGAATCTTCGTCGATTTTCCCCATTTACTAAGGTTCTATCGGGAAAAACTTCCATTCGGCATCGTTCAGATAGGTAAGGCATACAGAAATGAGATTTCGCCGAGACAGGGGGTGATCCGGCTTAGAGAGTTCACGCTCGCCGAGGCGGAGATATTCATAGATTATATGGATGATACTCATCCAACTTTTGAAAGAGTTGAGGGCGAAAAGGTCGTCCTATATCCAAGAGAGGATCAAAATGATGAAAAAGAACCAAAGGAGATGGGTATAGAAGAGGCACTAAATAAGAAGATGATTG
Source organism: Candidatus Methanolliviera sp. GoM_asphalt (assembly GCA_902158745.1). GTDB lineage: Archaea > Halobacteriota > Methanoliparia > Methanoliparales > Methanoliparaceae > Methanolliviera. Next base: position 4,385 of record CABGHH010000077.1, on the reverse strand, counting down.
AGAACGAATTTCTCGCCTATAATATTGCTCTTGCACATAAGTTTCTAACAAAAATAGGCATTCCAAAGGAAAAGATAAGGTTCAGGCAGCATAAAGAAGAGGAGATGGCTCACTATGCCTCAGATTGTTGGGATGCAGAGATAGAGACGGAGCAGTTTGGTTGGATCGAGGTGATTGGAATAGCAGACAGGGGAGATTATGACCTGAAAGCTCATTCCACAGCGAGCGGGCAAGATTTAACCTTATTTAAATCCTTTGAAAATCCGATAAAGACTAAAAAAAAGGTGATAAAGCCAAAGATGGGTAAGATAGGGCCAGTGTTTAAGGAAAAGACGCCTCTCGTATTGAAAAAGTTAAAAGAAGGAAAAAATGAGATAAAAGATGGAAAAATATCTTTGGAGATAGACGGAGAAGAGATAACGATTGGAGAAGAGATGTATTCTTTAGAGGAGGTAGAAGAAGAAGTCTATGGAGAAAGGATAATTCCACATGTGATAGAACCCTCCTATGGAGTGGATAGGATACTTTATGCCCTGCTTGAACATTCGTACAGAGAAGAGTCTTTAAATTTAGAGACAGATCTGAATTTGAATGATGAAAAAGAGGATGAAAAAAGGATCGTTCTCGGTTTTAATGCGTTCTTGGCACCTATAGACGTGGCGGTTCTTCCATTACTGACTAAAGAAGAACTTATCAAAAAGAGCAGGGATGTCGTTGAAATCTTAAAAAGAGAGAATTTATTAGCAGACTATGATGATTCTGGAAGTATCGGAAGGAGATACAGGAGACAGGATGAGGTGGGAACGCCTTTCTGTGTCACGATCGATTTTGAGACATTAGAAGACGACACCGTGACGATCAGAGAGAGAGATACGATGAAACAGATAAGGGTTGAGAAGAAGGATTTGCCAAACGTTCTTGGAAGATTGAGAGAAGGAGAGGAATTTTTGAAGGGTCCATGAGAAGATCAAATTTTTTTGTTCAGGGAAGAACACCAAAAGATGTGTGGTATCGTGGTTTGAAACTCATAATGAGCCGAGGCGCGCACGTGTTGGACGAACGAGGAAGTAATACAAAGGAGATTCTAAATTTAATGACGAGGATAGAAGAACCGAGAGGAAATTTTCCAGAAGAAATTCTGAAAAGAGAGAGAATGCTGATCGAGTATGAAGATCAATTTTTATCACCAGAAAATAAGGGTTTCTCTTATACTTATGGGGAGAGATTGAGAAATTGGGAAGGGATAGATCAGATACAAGTTATCATAGAGAGGATAAGAAATACTAAAAATACGAGAAGAGCGACCGCCACCACATGGATTCCCGCAATTGACAGCAAAAGAGAAGAAGTTCCGTGTATGATTTTAGTTGATTTTAAATTGAGAGAAAAATTGGAATTAACTGCTCTTTTTCGATCGCACGATTTTTACGGGGCATATCCTTACAACATTTATGCACTTTCTAAATTGCAGGAGTATGCGGCAAGAGAGATCAAAGCAAAACCAGGAGGTATAACGGTATTGAGCATCTCTGCTCACATCTACGCGGGAGATCTCCAGAGTATTTGTTCAATCTTGGGAGAACCTTTATGAATGAGATTCATTGGGCAGATAAAATTGCAGAAGAGATTTCATGGAGGGATAAAAATGTTATAGCCACCGGAATAACGCCATCCGGAGATATACACATCGGAAACATGCGTGAGGTTCTCACGGGAGATATGATATACAGGGCATTGGTCGATAGAGGCAAAGATGCCGAACTGATATACATAGCCGATACGTTCGATCCGTTGAGAAGGGTGTATCCATTCTTACCGGGATCTTATGAAGAACACGTTGGAAAGCCGCTCTCATCTGTGCCAGATCCTTATGGGTGCCATGAAAATTATGCAGAACATTTCCTGGATCCTTTTTTAGATTCTATGGAAAAATTGGGCATATCAGCGAAGATCTATCGGTCGAATGAACTGTATGAAAAAGGATTATATGAGGACGCCATCAGAGCGGCGATTAAAAACAGGAGAAAGATAGCCGATATATTGAAAGAAGGAAGTGGGAGAGAATTAAAGAACAATTGGAGTCCGTATAATCCGCTATGTGAAAATTGCGGGAGGATAAATTCGTCAGAAGTTTTGGGTTTCGATGATTTCAAGGTGAGATACAGGTGTAAATGCGGTTTTGAGGGGAAATCCGATATAAGAAAGGGGGAAGGAAAGCTTGGCTGGAGGATAGATTGGCCTGCAAGATGGAAGATACTTAATGTGACAGTTGAGCCATTTGGAAAGGATCATGCAACCGTTGGAGGATCTTACGATACAGGAAAGGTAATATCAAAGGAGATATATGGATACGAACCTCCATATCCAGTGATATACGAGTGGATATCTCTGAAGGGACGGGATATGTCAAGCTCAAAGGGGGTGGTGATACCAATAGGTGAGATGTTGGAGTCCGTTCCTCCAGAGGTGCTAAGATACCTTATTGCACGCTCAAGACCTAATAAGCACCTAAATTTTGACCCGGGGTTGCCCCTCCTGAATCTCATAGGCGATCTTGAGTCGATAAACGGAGAGGATGAATCTGGAGGTAGAGAGCTTGAGTTCTCTCTCTCTGTAGAAAAAAGATCGAATGTTCCGTTCAGACATTTGATAAACACCATTCAAATCGCGAAGGGAGATCTAAAAGAATTAAGAATAGTCCTTAAGAGAAGTGGATATGATATGGGTGAGAACGAGGAGAGATGGGCTGGATACGCAAGAAATTGGTTGGAAAGATACGCTCCAGAATCCATGAAGTTTGAATTGAAGGAAGAATTGCCAAAAAATGCACTATCTCTCAAAGAAAAAGATAAGATGGGTCTAAAGATCCTTGGAGAAAGACTGAAGAGCGATCTTTCAGGAGAAGATATCCACAATATGATATATAAGGTGGCAGAAGAGGCAGGATTGAAGACAAAAAATCTCTTTGAAGCTATTTATATCTCCCTATTGGATAAAAAATCGGGACCGAGAGCCGGTTTGTTCATAGAATCTGTTGGAATAGGTTTTGTCAAGAAGAGATTCGGAGAGGTTTCGAGGGATGAAGGTTAAAGATGCGAGAAGAACGGCAACCACCATGATTGTGAGATCGAGCAGTGGCAGCAGGATATCTCTCTCGATGGATCCGTTCTATGAGCTGATGAGAAGGCTATTCAAGGGAGAAGAGACCGCTTTGAGGGCAAAGGATTTTTTGATGAAGGTTAAAGAGGCACAGCTAACAGGAGATCCGATAAAGGTGGATGAATGGAGGGAGATGCTCGATGAACTCAAAGTGAGCCGTTCTTCTTTCTATTCGATGAGAAATAAACTCTTGAGTGCAGGGCTCATAGACATAAGCCGGGGAGAATACAGGCTTTCTGGAAAATTTTCCAAGGATATGACAGATATGGCAAGATGGTGGTGGGGTGTCGCTTTGAAGAAGGAGATCGAGAGTCTTTGAATCTTACTCTTGCTTGTATAACTTCCATCTTCATTTATATCGGTAACGACGATCTTGCCTCCCTCTTTTGCCAATAACAAAGCACATTCCTTACTGATGCCCAACGCTCCTCCTATAATACTATGCTTTATGCTCACATTCCTGATAACTATGGCATCGGCATAAATATTTAAGCATACAAATCAAAAGTTTCAATTGTTAATTACAACAAGTCCTATTATAAATTTCTGAATAATGAACATCCTCTTAATGCGGCACAAAGTTTTTATATAGAGTTATAATAATCAATATAGATAAAATCTTGAAGGAGTAGATCATATTGAAGGTCATCGTTCTGATAGACGGCGAACATTATATACCCGTCATCCAAGATGCGATAGCTTCGATAAAAGAGAAAGAAGACGTCTTAGCCGCCATCTTCGTTGGGGGAACCGAAAAAATAGGCGATCCCGATGACTTGGAGGAAGAGCTGGGAATAGACGTTTTGATAGGGAAGGAAAATAAAATTCCATACGATAAGATAGAGGAGGCATTAAACAGATATAGACCAGACGCGCTGATAGATCTCTCAGATGAGCCCATCGTGAATTACCAATCGAGATTTAAGATGGCATCTCTCTCACTTGAAAGCAACGTATCATACATCGGATCGGACTTTCGTTTCGATCCACCGGAGTTTTTAGATTTGTTAGAAAAACCCTCCATCGGGGTTATAGGAACCGGAAAACGTATCGGTAAGACTGCCGTTGCCGGATATATCGCCAGATTGTTGAAAGAAAGTGGATACGATCCCGTGATCGTGACGATGGGGAGAGGAGGTCCAAAGGTTCCGGAGATCATCTACGGAGAAGAGATGGATCTATCCCCCAAATATTTGATAGAGCAGGCGTCTAAGGGAATACATGCC
>CABGHH010000076.1 GCA_902158745.1 Candidatus Methanolliviera sp. GoM_asphalt | reverse complement strand
TAATTTAGTCAATACATTAAATAAAGAAAGAGTTAAGAAGCAAATAAAGAAAAGCGATATATTACTATTAATAATACTTAATGATTTAATAGAAAAAGATTATGAACTAATTGACGAATTGTATAAGCAAATAGAATTGATGACTGATTTTGACATAGAATCTGAAAACAAGTTTATCACTCAATATCGTCTTGAGGAAACTGCATGGTTCAATACACAACTAAAATGCGTTATAGCTATTTATCCTCGTAATAAAAATGTTGTCATCTGTCCTTCTTTATGCCATTATGAAGAGTTCAGCACAGTAGAATACACAATTTTGCGAAAAGTTATAGAAAATAAAGGCTTTAAGGTGGAGTTTGTTGTGAATAGCTCGTATATTAAAGGGGTTTGAAAGAGAAGAAGGGAGTAAAAATGAAACCGACAGAACTTTTATATCCATCTCAAAGGCTTCCAAGCAGAGCATACTTAGCCAATGAACTTCGCAAGGCAGTCTTCACCTGGCGGGAAGAGGGCTATCCCAATACAACAGATACCACACGCCGTTTGTTGCAGTTCTGGTTCAAGGAAGATCATATCAAAGATAACGAGCCCTTTTTTTTATGGTTTTGCCAGAGGGAAGCGATTGAAACTTTAATCTATATTTATGAAGTGATGAAGAAGAGAAACTTCATGGATATGGCGAGGGATTTTGGCGATGGACCAATTCAAGATTATAACCCCTCTTACGACCAATATCCGCTCTATGCCTTTAAAATGGCGACCGGCTCGGGTAAAACGTTTGTGATGGCTTTAGCGATAATTTGGTCTTACTTTAATTATAAGAGAGAGAACGAAAATGATTATACCTCTAAGTTCTTGTTAATCGCAGGAGAGAAGAACGTCATCTATGATAGGCTTCGCAGAGATTTTGAGGAGGGTGAGATATTTGAAAAATGGCCATTTATTCCATCGGAGTGGCAGGAAGAGTTCAATCTAAAAGTGATCCTAAAAGAAGACCCGATTCATATCATCCCCGAGGATGTGCTATTTTTAACCAATATTCAGCAGTTAGAAGAGAGAAATAGTAAAAAAGAAGAGATTGGAGGGTACGTAGATGATCTTTTGGTGCTCGAAGATGTAAAAAAGCAAGATATTTATCAGGAGAACAGGATAAGAGAAATATTAACATCCTGTCCAAATATAATGATTTTGAAGGATGAAGCACACCATATTTACAGTTTTGAAAAGGCATGGAAGAAGATACTTCTAAACCTGCATAAAAATCTTCTTTCTCAATACGGCAGAGGCATAAATATGGAACTGGACTTCTCTGCCACGCCTAAAACGGAAACGGGTGCTTTATTCCCGTGGATTATCGTGGACTTCTCACTCAAAGAAGCGATAGAGATGAATATCGTAAAATTACCGCTGAAAGGAATAGTTAAGAATGCTGAGGAGATTCCATCCAAGAAAGCCGTTGAGAGATATAGGGCATGGATCGACGCGGGGGTAAGGAGATGGAGAGAATACAAAGAGGCGATGAAGCCATTATTAAAGAAGCCCGTGCTCTTCTTTCAGTGTCCTTGCAACAAGGAGGCAGATGAGATATTTGGGTACGTTAATTCCATTCCTGATCTTAAAAGTAAAGTATTACTAATACACACGGATAGCACAGGAAATATTCAAAAGAAAGATTTGGAGCCAGCAAGAAAGGTCGCGAAGAATATCGACGAACCTGAAAAGATAATAGGGGATCCAGAATTGAAAGAATTATTTCCCAATGGAGTGGAAGCGATAGTAAGCACGATGATGTTAAATGAGGGTTGGGACGTGAGAAATGTAAATGTCATCGTTGGGTTGAGATCTTATACTTCAAAAAGAAAAGTGCTTCCAGAACAGGTCATTGGGAGGGGATTAAGAAAGATGTTCCCTGAAGAAGAGGCAAGTATAGACAAATCTATAAATGTTCTTGAGATTATAGGTCCTCCTGGGCTAATAGAGATTCTCGAAGAATTAGAAGATCAGGAAGGTATAAAGTTTGCTGGTTTTGACACAGGGAAGTCGCTTAATTTAACCACCATATTTGTAGATGAAAATAAATTGGATAAGGATATTGAAATACCACTTTTGAGCCCGAGAATTCTCATAAGAGAATTTTATTTGGATGAGACGGAGATCGATAACTTCTCTTCTTTGAATATTCCTTTGGAGAACAAAATCTTGGAAATGGAATATGTTGCTGTGGATATGCTCAAAGGAGTGGAAGTGATTAGAAGAAGATGGGATTTGCCTGTGCCTCAGAATTCTAAGAGCGTGATCGCTTATTATACAGATCAGATACTTAAGCAACTGAAAATAGGCGGTGCTTTTGCAAGTTTTTATCCGCTGGTAAAGAGATATGTGGTAGAAAAGTTGTTTGATGAGAGAGCTAACCTCGAAGATCCAAGGGTTCTTTACAAATTGAGCTCCCCTGAGATTCAAGAAAAATTGATCGGCTTGTTTGTAAATGCGTTTAAGGAGATGACGTTCATCGAAAGGAAACCTGAAGAGATGGATACGATAAAACTCTCGGATACAATGCCTTTTGTATGGTCGAGACCAGTTTATCCTGCTGATAAGTGCATATTTAGCTATGTTCCATGCGATAATAATTTTGAGATAGATTTTGCCAAATTTTTGGATAGGGCTGAAGATATAAAAGCTTTTAGTAAAATAGTTCCAAAGATAGGGTTCTTCGTGGAATATAAAGACTCTGAAGGAAATTTTCATCCCGCATATCATCCAGATTTTGTGATAAAAACGATGGAAGACGAATTTTTTGTGATCGAGACGAAGGGAAGAGTAGATATTGATGTTGAATATAAAGATAAAAGGATAAAACAGTGGTGTGAGGATGCCACCGCGTTGACGGGAAATAAGTGCTCTTTCGCGAGAGTGAATCAGGAAGAATTTGAAAGATACAGATTCAAGAGCATCGAAGAATTAATATTTACGTTAGGTGAGTGATACAATATGCTTCGATATGATGGGCGCCTAAAATTTTCTTTACTACAGGGAATTATCTTTGGAATTTTCACGGTAATAATTAACTTGCCCATTCTGAAGATGCCTGCTCCGCTGATTAGCGGATTAATTGAAGGGCTGTTTTTTGGAGTATTTATGTATTTCACATATCCTATTATCCTCTATAAATATCCTATTTTCCACTATTGACAGGCTGAAGCCGAATTGGAAGATGTGATGAAAAAAATAACGGGATATATGGAGAGAATGATGGAGCTTCCATTAAAGATGATCATGATGAAGAGATCAAAAAGAATTGAGGGTATCGCCAGATCGACGATGATGTTCATACTCGAAGCCAGCAAATCTTCACATCCAAAAGAATTTGTTGGGCTTTTGAGAGGAGAAGAAGGGATAATAAAAGAAGTTTTGCTCGTCCCCGGTACACACAGTTCTGGGAGAGGGGCTTTGATGGATCTTTATAATATTCCTATGGGTATATCGGTAGTGGGAACCGTCCACAGTCATCCGAGCGGAAATTTTACACCGTCTGACGCAGATCTTCACCTCTTCCGGCGAAAAGGGTTCGTCCATATAATCACAGGGTATCCATATTCAAAAGATTCTTGGGGTGCATATGATTCTCGCGGAGAGAAGGTGGATATTCAAGTAGTGGAAATCGAATTCGATTATGGAGACGAGGAAGAATGGTGAAAGTTTTGGCGACGGGGACGTTCGATGTATTACATCCAGGACACCTGTTATACTTGGAAGAGGCAAAAGCGCTTGGAGATGAGTTATATGTGATCGTGGCGAGAGAGAGAAATATAAAACACAAACCAAAACCGATCATATCGGAGGAGCAGAGGTTGAAGATGATCTCCTCCTTGAAGGTCGTGGACAAGGCTATTCTTGGGAGCGAAGGCGACATCTTCGAGAGATTATACGAGATAAAGCCAGATATAATAGCTCTCGGTCACGACCAATATTTTGATGAAAGAGTGCTCGAAGGGGAGCTTAAAAAGAGAGGTATTAAAGCAGATGTTGTCAGAATAAAGAAGTCATTAGATTGTGATCTCTGTTCCAGTGCGAAGATATGCAAGAAGATCGTGGAAAGAGAAACGTTCATGATCGAATGATCCTAACGGGGTCGATCGTTCCATCTATCACCACGTCGAAATCGATTCTATCCATCCAACTTTGTTTCTCGAATATCCCCATAAATCCCACTCCGATGATCTTCGTCTTTTTATTTGATATTTCATCGATCATCTTTAGGATATCTTCTGCCGTTTTTTTGGAAAAAGGCATTGCCAATCCCCCCAATATCACAACGGTGTCACTATCATTCGGATCGGCTTCTTCATCGATCACCTGATAGCCTATCCTCTCGATCAACTTCATCTTCCTTGCATCTTTAACGATGGCGTCTGGGATAAATGCCATCTCAAAACCTTTATTCCTAACCGAATACGCGAGGAGTTCTACGAACGGTGTACATACACCGACCGATCCGGCAAATGTGACCCTTGCTTCCTTATCCAAATCCTTTACGGACTCAACAAACGCTGTCAATAGACCATTTATTCCTCTATAGTTCATTTCCCCCCCTTATGAATCAAATTTAAAGGATACGGAATATACCCAATCATCGAGGTGGCTTTCGACCTTATAACCCGATTTATAAACTAAATCAAGCATCCTTCTATTTTGTGCCAATATGGTCGCCTTGAAGCCGCGTACCCCATTTTGCTTTGCCACTTTGATGAGATACTCGAAGAGAGAAGTTCCCACTCCTATATTTTGCCAGTCGTCGTGGATCAAGAGGGCAAATTCTGCCATGGAAGAGGCGTGATCTACAATATAGACCCCGGTGGCAACGGCTCTCTCTATCTCCCCCTCCCATACCGTACCAACGATCCTCATCTCATCCCTATAATCGATATTTACGAGTTTATCTATACGATCCTCGGTCATGCGCAATGGAGTGAAATATCTCGTGTAGATCGTCTCCTTGGAGACGGAGTGATAGAGTTCTCTGATGATTGGTCCATCAGAAAATCTTATGGGTCTGAAGTAGATCTTTCCCTTCGGGGTTTTCATCGTCATCTCATATTTTTTTTGGTCATAAGATGCATATTTCAGTGCTACCTGATCTGGATGGACATATAGATGTTCTTTTGCCGCTTTTAGGAGTTCTTCCCTGAATTTTGGATGAGCAATGTTGATGAGTGCCATCGCCCGCTCCCTGATGCTCTTTCCATGAAGATACGCGATGCCCCACTCCGTTATCACGTAGTGGACATCTCCACGCGTGGCAATGACCCCTGCCCCCTCCTTCAGATGGGAGACGATCCTCGAAACCTTGCCATTCATCGCGGTTGAAGGGAGAACGATGATCGATTTCCCTCCCTTTGAGAGAGATGCACCCCTGATGAAATCCGCGTGCCCGCCCAATCCGGAAAAAAAGTGGTAACCCAAGGAATCCGCACAGACCTGTCCGGTTATATCCACCTCCAGCGCGGCGTTTATCGCGACCATCTTCTCGTTCTTTGCGATGACGAACGGGTTGTTCGTGTACTCCGTCGGGTGAAATTCAAAGATCGGATTGTCGTCAACGAAGTCATACAGACGCCTACTTCCCATACAGAAAGAAGCGACGATCTTGCCCCGGTGAAGCGTCTTCTTCTCATTCGTGATGGCACCCGTCTCCATCAATGGGATCAGATCGTCCGTGAACATCTCCGTGTGAATGCCGAGATCTTTCTTATCCTTTAAAAATGGTATGGCTGCAGATGATGTCACACCAATACCGGTCTGTAGGGTGGATCCGTCTTCGACCAATTGGGAAGCATATCTCCCTATCGTCCTTCCAATCTCATCAGGCTCTCTGAATTTATATTCTAATAGGGGTGTATCATTCTTAACCAAGAGATCAATATCATCCACGTGGATGAAGGTGTCCCCTCGTGTCCTCGGCATCTGCGGATTTACCTCGGCAATCACCATCTTCGCGCTCTCCGCGGCGGCCTTTGTGACGTCCACCGATATCCCAAAGCTGCAGTATCCATGAGCATCTGGCGGTGAGACCTGGATCAATGCCGCATCGAGCGGAATCTTTCCGCTTTTAAACAATTCTGGGACTTGGGAGAGAAAGATCGGTGTGTAATCCGCGCGCCCCTCTGAAACGGCTTTTCTTACATCTGGAGCGATGAAAAAGGTGTTGTGATGGACGATATCTGTAAATTCTGGTCCGACAAATGTTTCCATGCCCAACCCCAACGTATTGAAAAATTCTGTATCGGATAACCACTTGACGCGCTCCATCAAACCTTTGACCAGTAACTGTGGTTGGCCTGCCCCAGAACCGATAAAAACCCTATCTCCTGGACGCACATCTCTTATTAGTCTATCGATCGCTTCTTCCACGGTTTTGAATTTTGGGTTTTTGGCGGGCATGATAAAGTCTTACCTATCAAACTATATTTAACTTTTCGCCACGAGTAAAGATCATACCAGTGTGTGATGATCTGCCCTAAAAAGATCTTTTTCCAGCTGAACAGAGATTCTGGTATGCACACCATCCGCAGAGCGGAGATTTCTTCGGTTCAAAATCTGAAGTATCTTTAATATCGTTGATCTTTGAAACGATCTCTCTTTTTAAATTCTCCAGGGTTTCAGGACTTCTCTTCGATCTGAATTCTTTGTCAAATACGAGATAGTGCCATATTAGATCAACATCATTCACATCGTCCCATTCTTGGATGCCGAGCTGATAGATCGCCAACTGCCAATCTTCATCTATATCATGCTTTAGCGGCAATCTTGAAGAGGTCTTGTAGTCATGAATTTCATAGGTGCCATCAACTCTCCGAGATAATCTGTCGATGTACCCGACAAATCTAAAATCATCGAGGGGTATTTCAATTCGTTTTTCGAGTGCGCGGATCTCTGTCTGATCAAACGGAAAATATCTCTTGTAATATTGCTCCAGAGATCTTCTTCCAATCTCCCTGTAATGCTCCCTAGAATATTCCTTTCGAACGATTATAACGCTGTCATGCCAATTCTTCTCCCAGTTCGAATGGTAAAAATCCAACAGGCTCTTAAGAGAAGATTCTTTATCCCATATATCATCTCTATATAATTTTTCAAGGCTTTTATGGACTCTTGATCCCATAAATGCCTCAACAAACTTAGTATCGACTTTTATCCGATCTATGTATCGATACCTGTATCTGAGGGGGCAGTTCTCAAATGTATTTATATGGGAATACGAATAGATCTCCATGAAAACCTACCTATTTTTATATCATACTCACTATACTTCTTGCGTAATTACAGAAGTTCTATAGAGAGTTTTCTAATAACTTATTTTCCGCACTACATAAAAACGTATCACCCATACTTCATCAATATACCTAAACCCAACAACCAAAACATAT
>CABGHH010000075.1 GCA_902158745.1 Candidatus Methanolliviera sp. GoM_asphalt | reverse complement strand
TATATCAACCAGATAGGTAATGGGCGAGAAGTAACACAGCATTCTCCCGAGTCCATGCAGGTCCTCTAACGGTATGAAGATACCGCTAATGAATATCAGTGGGAAGCGGATAATACTGGAAAACATCATTACATATGACGGATTTTGAACGGACGGCGATGCCAGTGACACACCAAGGGCTGAGAAACAGAACGCACCCAACAACATACCCAGGCACAATATCATTATGTTCAAACAGTAATTCAAAGTTATCAGCCCCACCGCTAAGACAACAACATTTATCATAATACCAAAAATCATGCCCGCTGCACAGTCGCCCAGAATAATTGTAGTGATACTAACCGGAAAGGACAGCAATCGTTCATAAGTACCTGCCTGTTTCTCCCAGGGCGTTATTAGCGGACCTACGGATGATGCGATAAAGAATAGGAACATCGCTAAAAGCCCGGGAAAGAAGACGTAAAAATCTATCTCCTTACCGAGATAAAAGGCCAGAAACATGAATAGTGGAAACAAGAAACCGAATATAATAACCGGCGGTTTAGTGTAATAAAGCCTGATATTCTTCTCTGTTACTACTGCGATCCCGCGAAAGAACGGGCGGTTAAAGTTCCTTAAGGGCATGATCAATATTTATCCTCCGTTAATTTAACAAATGCGTCTTCCAAACTCGCACCACAGATCTCCATAGTGGTAAATATTAAGTTATGGTCCTGCGCGAATTGTGCCAAATATTTTACTACTTTATCGGGATTGTCGGTATATAATCGCCATTTATCGCCTAATTTCTCCTTCCGGATTAGTAATCGGCTTTCTTCTATCTCACTGAGATCAACCGGCTTATCAAAAGAGATTTCTACTGATTGTGTCTCTTCAAAAGTCCTCTTCAACCCTTCCGGCGTATCAATAGCCGCTATTTTACCATTATTTATTATCCCTACCCTATCGCACAGCACATTCGCCTCTTCGATATTGTGCGTGGTCAAGAAGATGGTTGTGCCTCTTTGATTCATCTCCCGTATGATAGTTTTAATCATGCGTTGGCTTTGAACATCTAATCCCGCGGTCGGTTCATCAAGAAAGAGGAGTTCGGGACTATGAACAATAGCACTTGCGATATTAACCTGCTGTTTCATACCTTTCGAAAAGGTCTTTACCGGATCATCCGCCCTTTCTAAAAGCCCGAATTTGGCTAGAATCGCATCTGCTTTATTCCCCAATTCGCCGCGGGCGATACCATAGAATCTGCCCGCTAAGATGATGTTCTGTTTCGCAGTTAGGTCAACATAGACATTACCCATCTCCGGGATGACCCCGATCTTCATCTTGGCTTTTATTGGGTTCTTTCTTATATCTACGCCGCCTATGAGGACATCGCCAGAATCAGGCGTGAGCAGCCCGGTCAGCATCCTGATGGTCGTTGTCTTTCCTGCTCCGTTCGGGCCAAGGAAGCCGAAGATTTCACGTTTCCTAACACCAAAAGAAATCTGGTTGACTGCAGTAACATCACCGAACTTCTTTGTCAGTTCTCTGACTTCTATTACCTTAATGCTTTCATTTTTCATGGCGATGCACTATGGCTCCAAAAAAATAAATTAAATTAGATATTCAAAAACATTATCGTCTTATACATTTGCAAGTAACTCGAGATGGTTTCGCACCGTTGCTGTTGACGGGTGATCTTCACCCAGGGCCTTCCGAAATATTGACAGCGCCCGTTCGAAGAGCTCTTTTGCTCCTTGCAGGTCGCCCAGATCTTGCAGGACGCTGCCGAGGTTGTTGACGCTTCTGGCTACGTTGGGATGGTCAGGGCCATATGTCTTTTCATCTATCTTCAGTGCCCGCTCGTAGTGCTCTTTTGCTCCTTTTAGGTCGCCCAGATCTTGCAGGACGCCGCCGAGGTTGTTGACGATTGTGGCTACCTTTGGATGGTCAGAGCCATATGCTTCTTCATCTATCTTCAGCGCCCGTTCGAAGTGCTCTTTTGCTCCTTGCAGGTCGCCCAGATCTTGCAGGATGAGACCTAGGTTGTTGACGTATCTGGCTACCTCTGGATGGTCAGGGCCATATGCTTCTTCATCTATCTTCAGCGCCCGCTCGAAATGTTCTTTTGCCCCTTGCAGGTCGCCCAGATCTCGCAGGACGCTGCCGAGGTTGTTGACGATTGTGGCTACCTTTGGATGGTCAGAGCCATATGCTTCTTCACCTATCACCAGCGCCCGTTCGTAGTGCTCTTTTGCCCCTTGCAAGTCGCCCAGATCTTGCAGGACGCCACCGAGGTTGTTGACGATTGCGGCTACCTCTGGATGGTCAGAGCCATATGCTTCTTCTGCAAGAGACAAAGCCCGTTCAAACAGAACTTTAGCCTCGGCGAACTCCGCACGTCCGCGCAAATACATACCTGTTTGATTTAAAATATACAGTGTTACTTCAGGAGCCGCCTCCAGTAACCCAGCATGAGCAGCCGCCTCCAGAGCGTGAGGCAAAAGACGTGAGCTCTGATGCCACGTCCTTACGTCCTCGCTATCGAAGGGAAAGGCTGAACTCAAGAGACGTACAACTGTCTCTGTCCATCTCTTCCTGTCGTCTTCACTCAAACGGTCACGCACCACAGCCTGAACCAGCCTGTGAACTGACAGGGATTCACCGCTTGTATCGATCAGAGAGTATTGCCTGAGTGCTTTTATAGCACGATTCATCGCTAGCTTGTCGGTTGCTGTTGCTGCAAGTGGCTCAGGGAGATGTTTTACACCCCCACTCAAAAGCTCCAGGGGGATGTCGTCCGGAGCCAAAAAGGCGTACAGATTCAGCAGATCCGCAGCCGTCTGAGTTTCCTGACTGACTTGCTCCATAGCAAGGGACCATGTGGTTGCTACCGAATCGGGATAGTCCGGCGGATGGGACTCGTCCACCCAGAGTTCCTTTCGCCGTGATTGGAATAGTTCCTGGTACTCGGTTAGCGAGATGCTAGTCGTTTCGATATATGCACCTGCCTGCTCCAGCGCCAGAGGCAGGTCGCCCAACTCGTCTGCAAGCGCATCTGCAGCTTTCTTGTCCTCCTGCCCCGTACGCTTGCATAGGAATTCGATTGATTCCGCTCGATCAAATACCCGAGCTGGCAGCCGTTTGGCCACACCGCCCCAAACTGGATTGCGAGAAGTGATGATTACGTGACCTGCGCCTCCCAGGGGTAGGTAGTTGCGAATCTCTCCGGGGTCCTGAGCGTTATCAAAGATGAGCAGCCAGCTTGGATTATGCTCCAGCCAGCGCTTCACTGCTTTGGCTATCTCGGTTTGATCTTCGAACTCTTTCTCCGGCAAATTCAGATCCACGGCAAGACTGGCATAATCCGCAGCCATCGTCGCCAGTTCCTCAGACCGGATCCACCAGATGACTCTGTATTCAGTCTTATGGCGGTAGATATACTCAACGGCAAGCTGGGTCTTGCCAACACCGCCCATGCCGATTATAGCCTGTTTCCATGCGGCAGGCTCTCCTGAACTGAGACCTGACCTGAGCGCTTTCAGGATACCTTCTCGACCTGTGAAGTTGGGGTTGCGGTGCTGTGAAACGTTCCATATTGGCGGCATCAATTTCCGGATCTCATCCAGTTTGGCGTCCTTTTGCTGCAATAGATCGGTTACGTTCTGCAGCTCTTCCTGTGTCATCTGCCTGCGCAGTTCGTCGTACTCCTTTTGGTAACGGGTCAGGGACTCACGTTGGCGTTCGATCTCCCGGCGGTACTTCGCCAGATGGCGCGGATCTGTCTCATATCGCTCTTCGTCCTCGTACTCTTTGAGCAACTTCAGATCCTGATGGATGTTGTCTTCAAGGTCTTTCACACGCTTTTTGGTTATGTCCTCGTTCATCGTTCACCTCGCACCCGGGCTTTTAAGCGCTGCCAGGCGGCTTTCAGGTTCAGCTCGCTCTTCAGTTCGACCTCGGTCTCATATGACAGAATGAGCGGGATAATGGGAACCGAAATCTTCAGCTTATGATTCACATCGAGTTTCGGATCATCTACCACCGCTGATATGTTTTCGACCTCGCGCGCCAACAGGGGGTCATGCAATATCGTCTCTTTCTCTTTGATCTCTGATAGAGCCTGTTGAACGGCGTCCAGAGTCTCCTGAAGCTCGCTTTCTGGAGCACGATTAGCTCCTATTACATCCAGTATGCTCTGTACTGTAGCCAATTGATTTTGATCGAGCCGCTGAACGATCGTAGAGATGATTACTTGCTCGCTGGCATCGAACCGAGCGAGCAGAGTTTTGCGTAAGCCCTTTAAATCATCCTGCATATCTTTCTGACCGCTCAGGATATTATCCAGTTTAGCGTCCATCTGCTGCAACAGATCTGCCGTGTCCACCATCTCGGCGGACGGCACGCCGGTCACCTGCTTCTGCAGTTCGTCATACTCCTGCTGGTAGCGAGTCAGGGATTTACGTTGTCGTTCAATCTCTCGACGGTACCCCGCCAGACGGCGGGGATCTGTTTCGTAACGCAGTTCATCCTCGTACGCTTTAAGTAAGTTCAGATCCTGACGGATATTGTCTGCAAGATCTTGTAATCGCCGCTCAGTCAGCATTGGTTAACCTCCTGAGAACACCTGCCTCCCGCTCTGCCCAAGGCGCGTTCGACGTGGTCATAGCTAATGATAGTACATATGAATACTATTAAAAATGCTCTTCATTATTTCGCATATAGTATTTGTATATTTGGGAGCTCAACTCTGTGGGTTTCTCTATTATTAAAAAGCTACCATTTTTACCATATCTAAGAAGTGCCCACTTATTGACCGGCTGGAAAATGGTCGCAAAAATGCTCAATATGAGGCGGAGAGGGGAGATATGAAAAAGTGGTGATAATTGGTCTAAGGGAGTTTAGAGAGTTTATAGGAGGATGCGCTAATAAAGGTGGTGATTAAAATGGGGTACTTTTTTATTCCGCTATTTTAAATATCACTTCTGCAAACTCGGCAATTCGTTCCAGAGCTTCCTTTATTATTGCCATTTCGAGGTTGTTGTACTTATGTACAACTGCATTTCTTATGCCGTTGAACTCTTTTAACCGCTCACCTTCTTTTAATGCGATTACATTTCCCTGTATTAATTTTTCTATGTTCGTGTAGTCATCTTCTACAACTAATCCGAGTTCTTTTATTTTCATCGCTATGATGTCCATTCCGGACTCGATTCCGATCTGCAAAGAATAAAGTGCAGCTCGTTCTGTTACTTCACCCGTTATCTCGTGGCTGTTTATGTATTCCAGTTCCCTTTCCAGTATCTCAATCTTCTTGAGGTATCTTTCGCTCATTTTTTAGCCATGCCCGTCTCTGGTTTATCATTTCTCTTACACTTTTAAATTGGTTGCTCAAAACCCGATGTTCCATATCTTTCCATTCCTTTCTGAACCGGTAAAAGTAGTAAGAGAGTTCTACTTCATCGCCTATGATGACTTGATGATTATTGATAATATCTATTTTTATGTGCAGTGGTAAATCCTCGAATATTTTCGTGTCGTATTTACCGCCAACTCGTTCAAATACCCTGAAAAGCACGCTCCTGGTGCTTGGCCTCACCAGCGCAATGTCTATGTCAGATCTCGTGGTTAGTTCGCCTTTCGCCACGGAGCCGAATAGGAGCACGCCTTCTACTTCGTCGCTTATAAATTCAAAATCACTTTTTATGTCTGAAAGCATCATTGTTTTTATCGCATCATGCTTACATTAGGTATTTGCTTTTAGCCGAGCCCTCAAGTATTTTTTCTTCCTCTCTGTTTGTTAGATCTGCCACCACAGACACGATAAAATAACTTACGAACTCTTTAGTAGGTAACTAACCTATCATCCCTTGCCCTTTCAGCACAGCTTTCAACTTCTCCTCGTTAGAGGCACTCAACGCGCCTAACGGAAGCCGAACGTGCCCGGCAGGCAACAACCCCATCATCTCCGCCGCTTTCTTTACTGGTATTGGATTTGTCTCCAGAAACATCGACTCAAACATAGGATATAAGCGTAGATTAATCTCTTTCGCCTTCTCTATCTCACCGTTCAACATCGCATCTACCATCTCACTCATCGGCTTCGGCGCGATATTCGCCGCCACGGAAATCACGCCCTTACCGCCCAGGCTCATTATGGGCAGCGTAAGGAAATCATCACCCGCAACAACCGTGAAGTCTAGACCCTGTTCTGCGGCCAACATTATAATCGTGCCTATCTGTTTCAAATCGCCAGAAGCTTCCTTCACTCCTTTTAGATTCTCTACTTCTGCCGCGAGCGCCACCATTGTCTCGGCATTTACATTTTGGCCCGTTCTCGAAGGTATATTATACGCAATCAAGGGTATATCCACAGCATCACCAACCAACTTAAAATGTTCCTTCAGCCCTTTCACATTCGGCTTGTTATAATAAGGCGTGATCACGAGGCAAGCGTCAGCGCCCACATCCTCTGCATATTTCGTTAGTACTATCGCCTCCTTTGTGTTATTCGAGCCGGACCCTGCTATCACAGGTACCGTCGAGCAGTCCACTACCACATCTACCACACGCTTATGCTCATCATGAGAAAGTGTCGCTGATTCACCGGTCGTACCACACGGTACTATCCCCGCTACACCGCCCTCTATCGCGTATTCCACAAGCCGCCTTAAACCGTCCTCATCCACTTCGTCATCCTTTGTGAACGGCGTTATAAGCGCTGGATACACACCTTCTATATTCACTGTTTCGACTCTCGCCTCTTCTTGTGTGTTATGTATCCTGCTATTCTATTCTGTACCCCTTTGCCCTTTACGTTTGTATACTCCTTCACTATCTTCTTATTCATGTCAAAGTCATCAGAGACGTCCGGGACGTCCCTCAGTAATTGTTTCCCTAATCTCTTTACATATGTAGGTTTAACTGCGCCCACTGTTAATCCCCCTCACCTTTTTCACTTCCTTCACTTAGATCCTCTATCTCTTCTCCTTTATCTCTCACATCGCTCACACCGATCATCAGAAATACCGCACCAACTAAGAGCACAATGATTGGAATAGCACCTAATATAACTGTTATCAGCGCATCTCTAAAGTAAGGTATTTGCGGAATAACTAATATACATATTCCCACTATTACTAATACCACCCCGGCCAATATCTCTCCAAATCCTTTCATTTTTTCATTCACACCTCCTCTTTATTTCCTCATAATGAATTCGGCAATTTCCGGCTTATACTGCCATTCCTCTGGTAAGACCTTCTCCCTTCGGTAATACTTCACAAGCCGTCTTATCTTCGATTCGGTTAAGTGCAACGATCTTTTATTATGCACATCTTTCTTATTCACCTCTACATGCTTTCGTATCCGAAGCGCTTTCCGCATCAAATTCAGTAGGTCTTCCGGTATCTCACCCGCGATATTCTTGCCCTTTAGTATCGCCGTTATTTTCTCCCCTGTAACCAGTACAACACTCGGG
>CABGHH010000074.1 GCA_902158745.1 Candidatus Methanolliviera sp. GoM_asphalt | reverse complement strand
AACACTTCCGGATGAACCGTCTTGAATTGCTCGAGCAGATTGCCATCTTATAATTAGGTGTATATTTTATAAAATTCACTACCTCCACGATGGGTTCATATTCGCCGGAGCACGTCTCGATGGTGTGTATTGCGTCCTGTCTAAGCACCGACCCAGGAGGCGTCAATCCGATGAGCCTTAATGCTGTACGTTCTGCCCAGTCAAGCTTATCAAATCTACGGATCACCTCCCTTACCGTAGAATTGAATTTTATGATCGTACCATCGAGATCAAAGATGATAAGTTTATAAACCATAGAAGGAATTTTTCCTCTTTCTCAAATAGTTTGGTTTTGAGGAAACAGATTAGTGGGTGTTCCTCACTCCTCTCTCAAAATCTCTTCAACCGTCTTTAACTCAATATCCAATCCATCTTCCAACTTCGCCCTCGCAACTTCCTCATAAGCACCTCTGCCAAAGCTGAATGCAACAACCACGCCTTTATCTTTCTTCACTCTTCTTATTGCAGTCTCGAAGTTATCGATCACATTTCTACCTATATTCTCTGACTGTTTGACCTGTATCGGTCTCCCACCTATGAGCCACCCATCTATGCCCATATCTCCGACCTTTTTCTCCGATGCCCTCCCAGTTAACTTTTGGCATGCCCAATTTTGAAACTCAAAGGGTTTCATCTCCTTTAATTCTTCCAGAGTTCTCGGAAGTCCGATTATGTCATTCTCCCCGATTGATACGCCCGACTTTTTCATCCGATCCACCATTAATTTACAAGCCGTAGGAGATACATCAATACCAATCCATTGACGACCGAGTTTATGAGCGACCGCGATACAAGTTCCACAGCCGCACATCGGATCTAAAAGAATATCCTCTGGATTAGATGATGCTTTTATAATCCGTTCTAAAAGAGCTTCAGGTTTTTGGGTGGGGTAACCGAGTTTCTCATAATCTGTTGGGCTATGAATAGGATTAATATCGGTCCACCAATCATTTATAGGCGTGCCTTCTGGTCTTAATCCTTCTTCAGCGTATTTTCCTTTTACTTTTGTTCTGCCCCTCTGAACAGTCCCTTCCGAATAAGGTCTATATTGAGGATTAAAGGTATAATCATCGGTTTTTGTGTATCTAAGGATCGTATCGTGCTTTCTTGGAAAATCCCTTTTCGGAATATCGCCGCCAGCATAACACCAAACAATTTCATTTCGGAAGTTTTAATCCCAAATATCCTATCTACTTCTACTTTAAGATAATGTGATGCGTGATAATCGCAATGTAGGTAAAATAAGCCTGTATCTTTTAAGACCCGATGGCATTCTCTTATCTTATCTTATCCTCCATCCATAAGATATAATTCTCGATCCCTCCCTTCCATTTATCCTCGAACGCCCTCAACTCGTATCCATCTCCCCAGATGACTTCATAATTTCTATTTGAGAAGAAAGGAGGATCGAGATAGATCAGATCGACAGATTTATCTGGAAAATGACTTAAAACGTCTTTACAGTCCCCACAGTATATCGAATTTGTTTTAAAATCCATATCTTCTTTTTACCTCTAATCTCCCCGTTTTTTTATTTTTGTAGTTTCCTCACACTTCTGATTTTACAAAAATAGAGACTATAAAGTGAGTTAGATAATTCTTCGCTATTTTTATCCTGCTATTTTTAGTATTATACGTATAAATACCGTCCCGATGAGAAGAAGAATGGAGATTACGAAGAGTTTGAGCATCTTTTCTCTCATTTTTGCTCTCTTATCGAGTGTTAACTTCTGCGCCTTCTCTCTTTTTCCTCTTCTAAATTCCTTTCTTATCTCCTTTGAAAGTTTGCCATCTTCTATAATAAAGCTACTCCTGTAACCACAATCTTTACACTGATATATTTCTCCCAGCCATGGCTGATATTCTAAAGATTCAGAACCACACCTTGGGCAAACTTTCATGCTGAATTCACTCTTCTTTTTCCTTTTTCTCTTTGGTTTTTATTTTTATGGCCACCCTTTAGCTACTCCCATTCTTCATTGATTTCCCCATTAAGCATGATCAACCTCGCCGTTGGCGTAACTTTGGATTTTCTCCTTCTCGTCAGCCTGTATAATCACCCATTACCCATTCTATTGCTGAATATAGCATTTATCACATTTAAATTTTGTGATTTCTAAACAGCATATTTCTCGGTAGCTTATACGATTATTCAACAAAGCAGTGTATTGTAAATCTTCGATTTGCGACGCTTTGTTTATTAATGCAATTCTTCAAAAATCTCCTTTGAAGCATCTACCACCCTCCTATTATCTACCTCTCTTCCAACAGATATTCTGATAAAATTTTTTCCAACCCCTCTAAATGATGAGCAGTCCCGAACGATCAATCCTTTTTTCATCAATTCTTCCATCACAAAAGAGGATTCGAGGGGTGAGACATCAACCAGGACGAAGTTTGCTTCGGAAGGAAAGGTTTTGAACGGTATATTATCTTCCAAATATCTTCTTCCCTCCTTTATCTTATCAACCACGCATTCTAAATATTCCAGATCATTTAGAGCCCCATAAGCCGCCTCTATCGAGAGATAACCTATAGAGAATGGTGTCGCGACCTTCAAACACGCTTTTTTTATCCATTCGGGAAGGAGTGCATACCCCACTCTCATCCCTGCGATGCCAAACGCCTTTGAGAGCGTTCGAAGGACGATCAAATTATCGTATCGATCGACGAGATCGATATACGTATAGTTGGAGAACTCTGCGTACGCCTCGTCCAATATAACAATCCCGTCGAACGCATCTAAAATTTTGATCAGCTCATTCTTTGGAAAGATATTGCCCGTTGGGTTGTTTGGGGAACAGATAATGGTCATCTTCGCCTTTTTACTTCTCTTTGCATTCTTCAATATCTCATCTGAGGATATTGAGAAGTTATCGTCCATCTTCAAAAATAGAGGGATCGCACCGTGAACTATCGAAGTTATCTCGTAGTAGGAGAAGGTCGGGATTGGGATGATCACTCTATCTCCCGCTTCAATAAAGACGCGCATCAACGTATCTAAAACGCCATCTGCTCCTGCACTCAAAAAGACATTCTCTTCTGGTAATCCGATATATTCGGATACTGCCGCATAGAGCTTCTTTTCGTTATATGGATAAAGATTTATCTTCCCAGCAGAACTCTTTATAGTCTCTATCACCCTTTTACTCGGCGGATACGGATTTTCGTTCGACGAAAGCTTGATGATATCCCTCTCATCAATTCCGTATCTCGAGGCGACCTCATCTATATTCTTTCCGGGAACGTACTCTTTGATCTCCTCTAATGCCTTCCTAATGAGCAATGGCAGACACCGCCAAATCTATCTCGTTTCTCTCTATCACGAATGGGGGAACAAGTCTTAAGACTTTATCCGATGTCGCATTGATCAGGACGCCTCTCTCTCTCGCACGATCTACGATTTTATTTGCATCTTCGTTCACAGAGACACCGATCATCAGTCCCTTTCCCCTGACCTCTTCGATGAAAGATACGTTCTTTTTCAAGATATTCAATCTCTCTCTGAAGTATATTCCATTTTCTTCAGATCTTTTTATCATCTCTCCTCTCTCCATCGCCTCGATAACTCCCAAGATAGCGGAACATGCGAGAGGGTTTCCGCCGAACGTAGATCCATGGTCTCCCCGTCCAAAACTCTTTGCGATCTCATCTTTCGCCGCCATCGCGCCCACTGGAAATCCTCCGCCTATTCCTTTACCCATCGTTACTATATCCGGTTCTATCCCCTCATGCTGAAATGCGAACCATCTTCCTGTTCTCCCAAACCCCGTCTGCACCTCATCACAGATGAGAAGAACATCTTTTTCGTCGCAGATCTTCCTAACTTCCCTCAAATATCCTTCAGGCGGAACATTTATCCCTGATTCCCCCTGTATTGGCTCTAAAATCACTGCCGCAGTATCTTCGTCGATCTCGTCTTCTATCTTCGATGAATCCCCATATTCGACGAAACATACATCTTTTAAGAGGGGTTCAAATGGCTTCCTGAATGTCTCCTTATGCGTCACACTCACGGCGCCGATCGTCCTTCCGTGAAATGAATTTATCGCTGAGATGAACTTCCTCTTTCTCGTGTGCTTCCTCGCAAGTTTCAATGCCGCCTCGACCGACTCCGTCCCGGAGTTACAGAAGAATACCTTGTCCATCCCGGATCTCTCGGCTATCTTCTCCGCTGCTTCCACCTGGACGTCGATGTAATATAGATTTGAGACATGCATCAATCTATCCAACTGATCTTTGATCCTTCCAACAACGATTGGATTTCGATGACCAACACCGTTTACTGCTATTCCCGCAACACAATCGATATACTCCTTCCCATTTATATCCCAGACTCTTGCCCCCTCTCCTCTAACGATGACGATCGGCTGTCTCGTATAAGTCTGGAATATATATCTCGATTCTTTTTTAAATACCTCTTCTTCGTCCATTTGAAAACCTAACCGAATTATTCGCTTCCTAATATCTTACTGCCTGTAGGACTTTATTTAAATTCTTTCATATCCGAAAATGCAATCACCCTCAAGTCAGCTCATGATATATAATCAGTCAACCAACAAGATACTGTTAAATATATAACCTCCTCAAAATTGGTGATGTCCCATTTTCAAACTTAAAAATCGGAGATTTTTAAGTGTCAGATCGAGAAACAATTGAGAATACGGAAGGGAGATAACTTGCCTGTTGAGATTGGAAAGATTGTACAGGTTCTTAAAGAGCAATATCCGGAAGAAACATTAGCATTGACAGATATTTCAAAGAGAAGAGATCCTTTTTTAGTTCTGATCTCGTGCCTTTTGAGTATTAGAACCAAGGACGAGGTGACTGCTATAGCTTCAAAACGGTTATTTGGGCTTGCAAAAACGCCGGAAGAGATGTTATGCCTGAAAAAAGAGGAGATAGAATCTGCAATCTATCCAGTAGGATTTTACAGAAGAAAGGCTGATCAAATCCTCGATATTAGCCGTCTTCTGGTCGATGAGTATGCTTCACACGTTCCGAATACGATGGATGAGCTCTTGAAGTTCAAGGGTGTCGGTAGAAAAACCGCAAATATCGTTATCACGCTCGGTTACAATAAACCAGGTATCGCAGTTGATACGCATGTTCACCGTATATCAAACCGCCTGGGTCTCGTAGAGACCAAAAATCCATATCAGACAGAATCTGCCTTACGAAAGATACTTCCAGAACGGTACTGGATACCCTTTAATGGGCTTCTCGTCATGCATGGCAAAACTATCTGCACACCGGTAAGCCCAAGGTGCAGTATCTGCCCGATCAACGAGTACTGTGCTAAAGTAGGCGTAACGCGTTTCAGGTAAAGAAAAAACTGCTATAATTCAAAAACGTACCTTTTTCAAAGAAATAACACCTATCGCAAAGAAAAAGACGGTAAAAACGCATAGAATTAGTATCTTCAATAGAATCCATTGATCCCATAACCCGGTAAAACCAGCTCTCATAACATCGACCATATACGTCATCGGATTTATGTATGCGATCATTCTGAGCCAATGAGGTGTCGTATCTAAAGGATAAAATGCAGAGCTACACAAAATGATGGGTAAGGATATAAAACCTGTTATACCATAAAAGGCAGCTGCCGATTTTATCAATGAGGCAATCGGCATGATGAGGGAGCAGAAACAGATAGCACCCAGCAAGATTGAGAGGAGAACCAAGAAGAGGTTGGCACAATAAAATCCCCCCTCAACTAATGGTATTCCAACGAGTAATATGAATAGTAGTTGGCCCATCGAGAGCGTCATTACCCATAATATCTTTGATAAAAGATAAGCGGATCTGGAAACAGGAAGCGTAAGCATCTCCTCGTACATTCCCCAAAAACGTCTCTCATTGAATAGTATATGGCCAGATGACATAGCGATACTCGTAGTTCCCATCGCAATTATACCCGGTGTCAGGAACAGAATATAATCTATATTCCCGATGAACGACGTCTGGATCATCTCTCCCATACCTGTTCCGAGCAGAAAGAAGTAGAGTAAAGGTATGAGAAGTGATGAGGCGATTACATATTTCAATCCCAGCCATAACTTACATTCCCTGATATACAGGGCAATCAATCCGTTGAAGGTTTTGAACTTCAATTTAAATTCAAACATGGATCCTCCTCACCGATATTGTTGCGATGATGAGCGATGCAACTGAAAATAAAAACAAGATTAATACCTCCATCAACATCCAATGATCGAAGACTCCCCCAATTAGACCAACTCTCATTACATCCGTCATATATGTCGCAGGATTTATATACGCTGCTATTCTAAGCCAATACGGTGCATTCTCAAGCGAATAAAACATCGAGCTACAAAGCATGATCAACGGTGGAAAGAGCGTACAGATAAAACCATTAAGTGGAGTACTGGTAATAGATGCGAACGTTACGAAAAGGGAGCAGAAGAAGATTGCACCCAAGATCATAGCGATGAGAATTAAAAAGATGTTATCGCAATGAAATCCTCCGATTAGCGGCATCCCCACGAGTAATATCAGAAATACCTGCACCGTTGATAAGGTTATTGCCACCGATACCTTGGATAATATAAAAGCAGATCTGGATATTGGACAAGAAAGAAGATTCTCAAGAGCTCCAGTTGATTTGTCCTGTCCAAAAAAACCACCCGGAGTCAGCGCACTGTAGACAACACCCACCCAATTACACCCGGCAGAAAGAAGAGAAGATAATTGATTGACCCTCCCCCATATTCTAAATCTCCTATCAGCGGCCCAACGGATAGCCCAAACAGGAATAGGAAAAGTAATGAAGTCGCAAATGGGGTTATAATCGTAAACCAGGCTCCACGCATATTGTGGAGTTCCCGGTAATACATCGCATACAATCCCTTAAATTTGAACATTTATTCCATCCTTCTTCCCGCGAGTTTGATGAAGATGTCCTCCAAATTAGGTTTTCTCGTGGATATACTTTTTATCTCCCGGCATTTTTAACTACTTCTTCTGATAGTTCAAATAAAACCTTGTCCGCGCTCTCAACCAGAACTGCTAAGTCTTCGCCCCTTATTATCGTCTTCACATAATCCAAATTTGAAATGGCAGATCTTAAATGATCGAGATCTCCTTTTACGTTAAATGTGACGATGTCTCCACCGCCCAGTCTATCTTTAAGTGCTTTCGGTGTATCTAAGGCGATGATCTTTCCTCTATCGATGATCCCAATCCTATCGCATAGATAGTCGGCTTCGTCCATGTAATGTGTCGTAAGGATCACTGTATGTCCATTCATCGAGAATTCTTTGATAAAATGCCATATCTTTCTTCTTGATACGGGGTCCAATCCTATCGTCGGCTCATCCAAAAATAGTATTTCTGGTAAGTGCATGAACGCTCTTGCCACCTGAACTCTCCGCTGTAAACCACCAGAAAGAAGATCTATGGTCACATTCCGCTTATCCTCCAACTCGAACTCGGATAAGAGGTATTTTATCCGCTCTTTTCTCTCCTTCGCTTTCATGTGAAAGATCCTGCCGTATATATCCAGGTTATCATACACGGTGGAGTAAAAATCGAGCGCCATTCCCTGCAAGACGACGCCTATCTTATTTCTTACCTT
>CABGHH010000073.1 GCA_902158745.1 Candidatus Methanolliviera sp. GoM_asphalt | reverse complement strand
TATGTCTGATACTGAAATACTAATAAACTGGAATCGAAATAACAAACGCACCTTTTTGGTAGGATATAAGATTAATAAATCGCAAGAGTAAAATGTGAAAATCACTAGATTTTTAGACAGTGCCAATAAATAGCAAAAGTTAAATATAGGATGCTGAAAAAGAAACTGTAAGGGATTTTAACTTTTTGATATATTTGTCGGGAAAGAAGATATATAAAAGGGAAGATAGGAGGTAAAAAATATGGGTCTATTGGATGGAAAGGTGGCTATTGTCACCGGTGCAGGAAGAGGGATTGGAAGAGAAGATGCGTTGGTCTTGGCAAAAGAAGGAGCAAAGGTCGTTGTTGCCGATGTCGGAACGGCGAGAAATGAGATGACGGAGGAGAAAGGTCCTGCAGATGAGGTCGTAGATGAGATAAAGAAGGCCGGCGGAGAGGCGATGGCAAGTTATACGAATGTTGCAGATTTCAACGCAACCAAAGAGATGATAGATAACACCGTGAAGGAGTTCGGCGAGCTTAACATATTGGTGAACAACGCGGGGATCTTAAGGGACAGGATGCTCGTCAACATGAGCGAAGCGGAGTGGGATGCCATAATGGCGGTGCATCTGAAGGGAACGTTCAACTGTACGAGGCACGCGGCAGCTTACTGGAGAAAGGAGTCTAAGGAGGGAAGAGACAGAAAAGGAAGCGTGATAAATATGGCATCGGATGCTGGATTGGTAGGGAATCCAGGACAGACAAATTATGGTTCTGCAAAGGCTGGAATAGCGGCTTTTACGGTGATCTCTGCGGCTGAGATTGGTAGGTACGGGGTTAGGGTCAACTGTATCGTCCCGATGGCCAGAACCAGGCTGACAACTGAGACGCCAGGTGCCGTAGGTGAGATGATGAGTCAAAAACCACCAGAAGGGGAACTTGATATCTACGATCCTGCAAACACGGCGTCCGTGATAGTTTATCTTGCGAGCGATGAGGCAAAGGACATTAGTGGAAGAGTATTCCACACGCAGGGTGGAAGAATCGATTTGATGAGCGGATGGAATTCTGTAAAGACGATAAAAAAGGAGAAGACGAGTTGGGAAGCTTCAGAATTGGTTAATAGAATGAAGGAACTCATGGAAGGCGTAGAAGCCGAAGATCTGAGCCAGAAGATGATGTGGTCGATACTATAGGGGTGAAAACGGCAAAATAGAGATATAAAGGTTAAAAAGGTGTTTTTACATGGTCGATCTAAATGTGCTTGGAAAGGAGTTTGGGCCTTTTGAGTTTAAGTATACGTGGAAAGACGTGGTGTTGTACGCGCTTGGACTAGGTGCAACCAACGATGATCTCAATTTTGTCTATGAGAACGATTTAAAGGTCTATCCTACATTTGCAGTTCTTGTACCTCCATTTTCCGAGCTAGTACCGATACTCGAAGAGGCGGATCTGAACCTCATGATGCTCCTTCACGCCGGGGAGAAGATCGTACTTCACAAGGATATCTCTACGGAAGGAACGTTCGTATCGACGGCGAAGGTCTCAAATATTTACGACACGGGAAAACATTCTGTAATGTATCTAGAAATGGAGACAAAAGACGAAAATGGTAATCTCATCTTCAACACTACCTTCTCCGCCCTCGTACGAGGAGATGGCGGTTTCGGCGGAGAAAAACCTCCTGAAGCCGGGAACGTGCCTCCAGAGGGAAAGGAACCCGACTTCCGAGATGAGATAGCTACCTATAAGGATCAGAATCTCTTATATCGGTTATCCGGGGATTTGAACCCGTTACACGTAGATCCGGAATTTGCCAAGATGGCAGGATATGACAGATGCATTCTCCACGGTCTCTGCACGTACGGCATTGCCGGAAGGTCGATATTGAGGAGTCTCTGTGATAATGATCCAAAGAGATTTAAATCCTTCGAGGTGCGTTTCTCAAACGTTGTTTTTCCCGGGGATACGATCATAACCGAGGGGTGGAAAGTGAGCGATGAGAAATATATCATTCAGACGAAGAATCAGGATGGGAAGGTGGTTCTCTCAAATGCCGCAGCGGAGATAAGATAAGTGATTATGCTCTTTGCAAGAGATTTCTTGTGAAGAGCTATATTTTTTCTTCATCTTCTATTGCTGATTGTTTGCTTTTTTCAGTTCGACCGATACAAAACTCCTCATCTCGTTTATGGCGGATCCTTTCGTTAGATAATCTTCATATATTCGGTTCAACGTATCTAAAAAGCGATTCAGAGAATACCTATCAACCTCAAATTCTATCCCATCATATTTTATATCCATCAGGATAAGTCCGTACGGAGGGAGCGGTTGTATTCCTTCTTTCTCTTCCAAAGAGAGCATCTTATCCAGCCATCCCAAATCTTTTTCTCCATTGGAGATCTTTAGAATGGCGCTCGATAGCCTCCGTACCATATTCCAGGTGAAGCTGTCTGCCACAAAATCTATTGCCGCGTACGATCCAAAGTTTCTTATACAAATCTTTTCGACGTTTCTTATATTACTTTCATCCCTGCTACCTCTATTCGTGAAGTTCGTGAAATCATGACTTCCAATCAATCTTTTGATCGCTTCCTCTGTTCGATCTAAATTTAGCTCTTTATGAACCATCTGTCTATAATATCTCTTTATGGCGTCTCTTCTCGGATCGAAACTATCGTTCACTCTGGAATAAGCCAAAAATTGTATATCCCGGGGCAAATAGGAATTTAAAACCCTTGATCTGCAAAGATATTCTTTTTCGCAATCTATATCGAAAGATATCACCTGTCCGATGGCATTCACTCCCCTATCGGTTCTTCCAGCGTACTTGATGCCCTCAAAAGTCCTTGATTTTATGACTCCTGATTTCATTAGGGCGTCTTCTACCTCTTCTTGTATCGTTCGCATTTCCTTCTGTCTCTGCATGTGAAAATGTTCCATTTTCACGGCATTTGAAAATGTTCCATTTTCAAGGCGACGAATCAAAGATTCGTCTGCAGAAATCGGAGATTTCGTTGCATCCCAAAATAGTTCCATCCGATGTACGCGAGTTTGAACGCCACCCTCATCTTTAGCTTGATAACCTCTCACTTTTAATTTAATGAACGAATGATTGAGCATAAGTAAATTATATAACTTACCCTCTGGATAAAGAGAAGGAGAAAATCGTGAATGCAATCTTAGCGCTTGAGGATGGTACGGTTCTTAGAGGAAGGGGATTTGGGTGTGAGAAGCTCGTTTTGGGAGAACTGGTCTTTGCCACTCCGATGACCGGATACGAAGAATCTTTGACAGATCCCTCATATAAGGGGCAGATCCTGATGTTTACATACCCTCTGATCGGTAATTATGGCATAAGCAAGGAGACGTTTCAATCCGATGGGATGAAGGCAGAAGGGATGGTCGTAAGGGAATATTGTAAAACTCCGTCTCATTATAAATCTCTTCTCACACTTGAGGAATTTTTGAGAGGAGAGGAGAAATCCGGCATCAGCGAGATAGATACGAGGATGCTCACAATTAAAATGAGGAGATATGGGACGATGAGGGCATCTCTTGCTGTCGGAGAATACGAAGAAGAAGAGGTATTGGAATCTGCAAACGCCTGCCCTGGGATCGAGCGATTGGATCTGATAGAGAAAGTAACTTGCGATAGACCATACAGGCTCAAAGGAATTGGAAAAAGAGTGGCGGTCTTGGATTTGGGCATCAAAAAAAGCATTTTGAGTAGCTTGAGGAGGAGAGGATTTGATATATTCGTTTTTCCATATAAGACAAGGGTGGAAGAGATAGAGAACTGTGAACCTGACGCCCTCTTTCTACCAAATGGCCCTGGGGATCCAAAGAGGGCAAAACACGCCATAGAGATCGTTAAACATTTTTTGGGGACAATCCCGATCTTTGGAATATGCTTTGGCCATCAGATCATATCTCTGGGAATGGGAGCAGACACTTATAAGCTCAAATTTGGGCACAGAGGGGCAAATCACCCGGTAAAAAATTTAGAGAATGGAAACGTGAATATAACATCCCAAAACCACGGTTTTGCCGTCGATGTCGACTCTCTCAACCACAAAACGAAGATAACGGAGATAAACGCGAACGATGGAACAGTTGAAGGTATTAAAAATGATTATTATGGGGTTTTAACCACTCAATATCATCCAGAGGCGTTTCCTGGTCCCAGAGATACCGAGAAAACGTTCTTCGACGAGCTAAAGAAGAGGTTGTCATAAGGAGCAGATATGCCCAAGAGAAAAGATATAGAAAAGGTTCTTTTGATAGGTTCTGGACCTATTCAGATTGGACAGGCGGCTGAGTTTGATTTTTCTGGTTCTCAGGCATGTAAAGCATTGAGAGAAGAGGGGATCAGTGTAGTTTTGGTCAATTCGAACCCTGCAACGATCATGACCGACCCGGATATGGCGGACAAGGTCTATATAGAACCGATCGTTCCAGAGACCGTAGCAAAGATCATAGAGAAAGAGAGACCTGACGGTCTGATAGCAGGTTTAGGAGGCCAGACAGGATTAAATATCTCTGTTGAGCTGCAAGAGATGGGAATTATAGATAAATACGGTGTCGAGTTTTTGGGAACATCATTTGAAGCCATATACGACGCTGAGGATAGAAATAAGTTCAAAGAAACTATGCAGAGAATTGGAGAGGCAGTTCCGAGGAGTAAGGCGGTAAATTCGGTTGGGGATGCCATAGAGGCGTCAGAAAGACTCGGTTTTCCCCTGATAATCAGACCGGCATACACTCTGGGGGGTAAGGGGGGTGGCGCCGCTAAAAATTTGGACGAGCTCAAAGAGATCGTTGAGAAAGGGTTGAAGAGGTCTCGAATAAACCAGGTTCTCATAGAGGAGAGCATAGCAGGGTGGAAGGAGATAGAGTACGAGGTTATGCGTGATGCAAAGGATACCTGTATAACGATCTGCAATATGGAAAATTTGGACCCGATGGGCATACACACCGGCGAATCTATAGTTGTTACGCCCTCGCAGACCTTGACAGATGTTGAATACCAGATGTTAAGAACGGCTTCTATAAAGATAATCCGAGCTTTGAAGATTGAAGGGGGATGCAATATACAGTTCGCCCTGAAAGATGGGGAATATAGGGTCATTGAGGTGAATCCCCGAGTTTCAAGATCATCGGCTCTTGCTTCTAAGGCAACGGGGTATCCGATCGCAAGAGTCACCTCGAAGATAGCGATAGGCATGCATCTCGATGAGATCCAGAACGACGTTACGAAGAGCACTCCTGCCTCTTTTGAGCCAACGATCGATTATGTCGTTGTAAAGATACCAAGATGGCCATTTGACAAATTTCGCTTTGCAGACAATCGTTTGACTACCTCGATGAAGAGCACCGGAGAGACGATGGCGATAGGGAGAACTTTCGAGGAGGCGCTGATGAAGGCGTTGAGGTCGTTGGAGATACCGGAAGAGCTCGGAAAAATATACAGCCGAAAGAGAACAGAAGAACTCATAAGAACTCCAACAAACGAACGGTTATTTGCGATATATAACGCGCTTAAGATGAGATACTTCGACGTGGAAACGATATCCAATATGAGCGGGATTGATCCTCTCTTCATAGAGAAGATGAGAAATATCGTTGAAGTGGAGAAGAAGTTAGAGAGAGATCCAAACCTCGAGAATCTTTGGAAGGCAAAGAGATTAGGTTTCACGGACGAGAGGATTTCCCAATTGACTGGCAGAAGAAGAGAGGATATAAGCGATCTTAGACGACGAAGAAAGATGGATGTTACATATAAGATGGTGGATACCTGTTCGGCAGAGTTTGAAGCGAAGACTCCTTATTACTACTCAACGTATGAATCGAGCTGTGAATTGAATCCATCCGATAAAAAGAAAGTTCTAATTATAGGATCTGGCCCAATAAGGATAGGGCAGGGGATAGAGTTTGATTATTGCACTGTTCACGCCGTTTTAGCCTTAAAAGAAGAGGGAATAGAGACACATATTATAAATAATAATCCAGAGACCGTCTCAACCGATTACGATACTTCTGATAAATTATTCTTCGATCCAATCACATTGGAAGACGTTATGAATGTAATAGAGAAAGAGAACCCTTATGGTGTTATGGTGCAGTTCGGTGGACAGACCTCTGTAAATCTGGCACTTCCTCTCAAGAGAGAGCTCGAGAGGAGAGGGTTAGAGACGAAGATACTTGGAACCTCTCCAGAAGATATGAATGTTGCAGAGGACAGGGATCTATTCAGCGAACTCTTGAGGGAGTTAGGGGTAAGACAGCCCAAGAACGGAGTGGCGATGTCGTTTGATGAGGCGAAGAAAGTCGCCAAAGAGGTTGGGTATCCTGTTCTGGTCAGACCATCTTATGTCCTTGGCGGAAGGGCGATGGAGATCGTTTATGATGAAGAAGAACTGGAAGGATATGTTAAAGAAGCGGTAAAGGTGACCAGGGAGCATCCAATTCTCATCGATAAATTCCTGGAGAACGCGATCGAGATAGACGTTGATGCGGTCTCTGATGGAAGGGACGTCCTCATAGGTGCGGTCATGGAGCATATAGAAGAGGCAGGAATCCATTCAGGAGATTCCGCATGTATAATTCCACCGCAATCCATCGGCAAAGAGGAGATAAAGAAGGTAGAAGATATTGTCAAGAGGGTGACGTTGGCATTGAATACTATCGGTCTGATAAATATGCAGATGGCGATAAAAGATGGAGATATATATGTTTTAGAGGCTAATCCGAGGTCAAGTAGGACGATTCCTTATGTCAGTAAGGCGACCGGTCTGCCACTGGCAAAGATCGCGGCTAGATGTATGGTCGGTCGTTTCCTAGAAGAGATGGATTATAAAAAAAGGGAACAAAGGCATATCGCCGTCAAAGAGGTCGTTCTGCCGTTCGATATGCTTCCAGGTGTGGAACCTATCTTAGGTCCAGAGATGAAGAGTACGGGCGAGGTGATGGGTATCGATTACGATCTCGGTCTCGCCTTCTTCAAAGCCGAGCTTGCCGCAAGCAACGCTTTGCCGACGGGAGGAACAGTTTTTATATCCGTTTGTGACGAGATGAAACCAAAGATAAGAGAGATTGCGGTGAGATTGAAGGATCTTGGCTTTTCTATCATTGCCACGAGCGGAACGAGGAAACATCTTAACGAGTATGAGGAGGTCAAAGAGGTAAAGAAGGTGGGGGAAGGAAGCCCAGACATACTCGATGTTATAGAGGGCGGTGAGGTATCTCTGATTGTAAATATCTTATCCTCAAAGAGATCGAGAAAGGATGATTATTCAATAAGAAAAGCTGCGATAAACTTTAAAATTCCATACATAACGACGATACAGGCAGCAAAGGCGTCTCTGGATGCGATAGATATTATAAAAAAGAATAAAATGACGACAAAATCTTTAAAAGAATATATTGGTGGTTTTGAATGAATTGAGGTGTATTCAGGAGTCTGGATATGAGTTTAAAGACGACAGAAATATCTACTTATATGAGTAATAAAGATTTGAGTATGATTAAGAGTCCACTGGATAGGTTGTTTGAAAAGGAAAAGAGAGGGTAAAAAATGATGGGAGTGCGTTTGAGGGGAAAGAGGATTTCATCTAGAGGGATGGATATACGAAGTATTGCGGATATACCTAAGTTATATGAAATGCCAGAGCCCCTAGGTGAGAATTATGAAAGTTAAAGAAATTACATGCAAATCATTTGTTAATCGGATGCAAGACGGTTTTTTCGCCATGAGATACCTTCCGTATAGGTTCACTGGAAATATATACAGAGGTTGCAC
>CABGHH010000072.1 GCA_902158745.1 Candidatus Methanolliviera sp. GoM_asphalt | reverse complement strand
TGATGAAATATATGTAATAGAACTGAAAATAGGATATACAGATTCTGGGAAAATATCTGAAACTCTGCTTCGTGCAATAATGGAAGCTTTTACATTTACAAAATTATTGAACATTCGAAAAGAGAAATTCATTAATGATATGAAGCTTCCTGGAATAATAATACTTCGACCTGCTATCTTAACTCTAACAAATGCTATAAGCGCTGAGCATATGAAAATGCTTGAAGAAGGCCAATTAAATAATTTAAAAACTCTTATTTATGAAATGAATAAATATTTTAGTAAATTGAATATTTTGCCATTCAAATTTTTCGCAATAGACGCAGATAATCCAGAACTAATACAGGATAATAAAAAACGAATAGTGTTTAAAAATCCAAGTTTCATTCATTCAAAAGTTATCGAATACCCTTATTAAGGTGAAAAAAAGATATCAAGGCTCGGAACTTCAGATATACTCAAAACGTTAGGCGAATTTCACAACCGCATAAACCATACAAAAAAATAATTAGTGGAGAGGATTTGACCTCACCCCCTCTCCCCCCCACTCCAGAATCGCATTTGTAATCATATCCGTGAGATATATCCCGCCGTGATACCCCATGATACCATACCTGTGGTATCCAACCCTATCGTAGACCGGGAATCCGCACCTGACGAATGCAACGTCCTCGTCCTTAGCAATCGGCGTGCATTTTGTATTCCCAAACAGAATATCCACCTCTTTGTCTTTCACTGCGCGCTGCAACTCGTACAAATCGCGCCCGTTCAATATCTCGCATCCGCCAGTTACTGATTTCGCCTTCTGCAAAAACTTCCTGCTCGCTGTGCTGCTCGAAACGGTCATTCCAAAATCCGTCAATATTATGACTCAGTGCCGCGGGGGCGCACCCGGTTGCGTTGGAAGATTTAAAGTATTTATATACGGACTATTTAATTTTTTATTATGGTTGAAATAAACTCATCGGTTTATGGATCAATTACAATAAATGGTGTGACTTATAACCATGATGTTTATATATTTCCCTCTGGTAAAATTGAGGAAAGGGAATATGGTCATACTTTTACAAAAGAGCAAGTTGAACGTGTGCTAAAAGAAAACCCAGACGTAGTAGTTATTGGAAAAGGCACAAGTGGGATGGCAAGTTTAAGCGATGATGCAAGAGCAGAGTTAGAAAAGAAAGGGATAGAAATAGTAGAAGGCGATACACAAGATATAAGAGATAAATTTAATCTGCTTACTAAAACAAAAAAAGTTGCTGCTATAATTCACGTCACTTGTTCCTAAAAAGATTAAAATTTAAACATGCAATTAGAGGGGAGGAATTATAGCTATCACCTCCTTACCTCTCCCCCCATTCCAGAATCGCATTCGTAATCATATCCGTGAGATATATCCCGCCGTGATAACCCATGATACCATACCTGTGGTATCCCACCCTATCGTATACCGGGAATCCGCATCTCACGAATGCAATGTCCTCATCCTTAGCAATCGGCGTGCATTTCGTATTTCCAAACAGAATATCTGTCTCATTGTCTTTCACAGCACGCTGCAACTCGTACAAATCGCGCCCGTTCAATATCTCACCGTCAGTTACCGATTTCGCCTTTTGTAAGAACTTCCTGCTCGCAGTGCTGCTCGAAACGACCACCGGCTCCATACCCAGTTCCGTCACGAACTCTGCAAGTGCAAGCGCAATGTCCGGGTCGGCGGATATAGCCGCTCTCTTGCCGCATGTCTTCATATGCACATCTACCATCGCATCAATGAGCCTGCCTCGACCCTGCTCAAGCGAATACGGTATCTCCACACCGGTCATATCGCAGACAGCATCCAGGAATCGGTCTGTATTCGCAACCCCAATCGGGCAAATCGTATCGGCCGCCATACCGTATTTACCCTTCAGGTATACTGCGGCAGAACCACCCGCATGCTCGCACAATGCAATAACGCCTCGTGCTTTTGCACAATCTTCTAGTTCGGCTACGGATGATCCACCGCGGGGAAAAGGCGGCTTTGGCAGTATAAGCGGGGCATTGAGAGTCTCGGAAATGTCGCTCAGAATCGTGTATGCTATATTCATAGAATCGAGCATCTGCTTTATCTCTATGACATCTCCTGGATTCACCATTCCGGGTAGGATATTCAACCTTGCGTTCTCGGGCTCCGAATCTACAGAAAGAGTGGTTACAAGCGCTTTCAGTGCGTTGTCGTATCCCGTGACGTGCGACCCCACATAGCTCGGCGTGTGGATTGGGACCACCTTAGATTCTTCGAAATTACCTTCTCTGATGATTCCATCTATGTCATCGCCTATAGTCTCCGAGAGGCAGGTAGTAATCACGCCTATCAGCTCCGGATGCCGCCTCGCAATTATGTTCTCTATTGACACTACTAGATTCTTCTTCCCTCCAAATACAGATGCATCTTCTCCGAGCGAACTCACCGCCACCTGCACGAGTTCACCGAAATGACGGTTAAACATCCGCATTGGATACGCCGTGCAGCCCTGAGAACCGTGGACAAGCGGAACCGCGGCGTGAACGCCGAAGAGCGCGTACATTGCACCTATTGGCTGGCACATCTTTGCTGGATTTATCGTTACGCTACGCATCATTTTCCCTCCTTATCAAACCCCACACCGGTGCAAACAGCGTCTTCTCAACGTCTCTTGCGAAGTTCAAGAATCCGGAATAGACCGCATAAGGTCCCTTCTCGTAAGAATGGCCGTTTATGAATGGCACGCCGAGCTTATAAGAGAGATATTTCTCCTTGAGCCCTGAAATGAACAGGTCCGGCTTCCAGTCGGTCAGAATCTCCTCTAGTTCAAGTGAGTTCGGGTTGTCAATCACCAGTACACCGTCATTCACACGCTCACAAATCTTTGCATAATCATCCTCATGTCCGAAGGTCGTGGCAGCGGCAATCGTTTCTACTCCTAGCTCTCGGAACATATTGACCCAATGCCATGCTCGTGGCGCGCCCTGATAAATAAAAACGCGTTTACCTTCGAATTTTGTTCGGTATGCCGCGATTTTCGGTGATACTTTTGAGACTTCCTCCTCAATTATCTCCTCTGCTTTATCTTCCAAGCCAAAGAATGCTGCAACGTCTCTCAATGCTTTTGAAGTCTGTTCTACTCCAAACAGTGACGCCTTCAAGACGGGAATACCGTATTTTTCCTCCATTTTTTCGCAGATATACGGCGTGGACCGCTGACAGTGCATCAGATTAAGCTTTGCTCGGTGTGCCTGCGCAATATCATCAATCGAAGCGTTTCCCGTGAATGTGGACAGGATTCTAATCCCCATGCGCTCAAATAGCGGCATTATCTCCCATAGGTCGCCCTGGATATTGTAGTCACCAATGATGTTCATATCGTAATCAGTCAGATATTCGGGCTCCTTTGTGCCCACCACTCGCTCAAAGAGCGTGTCATTTGCTATGTGATGCCCAAGCGATTGGCTGCAGCCTCTAAAACCCTCGCAGTTGAATGGAACAACCCTTATACCTATTTCATCCTCTGCACGTTTGCATACGCCCTTGAGGTCATCTCCGATAAGTCCAATTGCGCAGGTTGCATAGACGAATACGCCCTTCGCCTCCGGGAATTCCTCGTGCGCCTCCAATATGGATTCATAGAGCTTATCTTCTCCGCCGAAGATGATGTTATCCTCCTGCATATCAGTGGAGAAGCAATATTTGCGATGGAAGCTCGGATTGTCGGACAGATTCTGCCTCGTGCCTCCGCCCCAGGTCCAGTAAGCG
This sequence comes from Candidatus Methanolliviera sp. GoM_asphalt, assembly GCA_902158745.1. Classification (GTDB taxonomy): domain Archaea; phylum Halobacteriota; class Methanoliparia; order Methanoliparales; family Methanoliparaceae; genus Methanolliviera. Next base: position 4,069 of record CABGHH010000072.1, on the reverse strand, counting down.
CAGCCGATTGGTCCATGCACCAGATGAATCACATCCTTTATCGGACCGCACACAACACCCAGGCAACCTGCGTACGTGCAGCCACGTTCTGTAAAATCCCCCGGTGTCGTCTGAACATTCGACAGTGGCAGGATGCTCTCTGATGGCGCTTTGATATATGTGTGTTTCTCTCGTTCGGGTATGGCTTTATCCGAGTTCAAAAGAGTTAAAGGCATAGATTAAATCGCCTCCTCGCCGCGTTCTCCGGTCCTTATCCTGATAGCTTCCTTCACAGGACATACAAATATACGGCCATCGCCTATCATCCCTGTTCTATTCGTTTCCATGATTGTCTCAATGACCTCCTCAACATTCTCGTCTGGCACGACCATAGTAAGCATTCTTTTTGGAATATATCTCATCCCATTCCCTTTACTATCAGCCGGATTGATATTGGCAGGGGGAAAGAGATGCAGCCCCTTTTGTTTCCCCCTTCCAAACACCTTCTCTGCCGTGACGGAAGGTAAGCCTACATCTGCAACTGCCCGCTTCGTCTTCTGTATTGCATTCATCCTGATTATCGCTATCACTTCTTTCATCCTTCTCAAATCCCCTTCTCGCCTGTTCTTATCGTGTACGCTTCTTCGACTTCAGTCATGAATATCTTACCATCGCCGAAACTGCCGGTCCGTGCACTCTCCTGAATCGTATCTACCACCGTTTCCACGTCGCCATCTTCGACCACTAACATCAGCATCACTTTTGGAAGCTCATCATACCTTGTTGGACCTATCTGAATCCCTTTCTGCTTCCCCCGTCCGAAGACATCGAGCTTCGTGAGTGCGACAAAACCGCCATCCGCCAGACTATCCACCACTTCTTCCACCTTTTCCGGTCTCACAATCGCCCTTATCATTTTCATGCTAACATACCGAACTCCATCATCAAATCCTCAAGCTCTTCGTATTCGAGCGGGCGGGGAATCACGAAAATGTCGTTATCTATGACGCCCTTAGCCAATTGACGGTACTCGTTCGCCTGATTCGATTCAGGGTCATATTCGATCACGGTCTTCTTGTTGATCTCTGCTCGCTGCACTAGGTTGTCCCGTGGCACGAAATAAACCAGACGACTTCCAATGCGCTCTGAAAACGCAGTTAGTAGCTCAAGTTCGTTTTCCACCTTTCGACTGTTGCAGATTATACCTGCGAGCCGAATACCGCTCTGCTTTGCAAATCTGACGATTGCCTTGCAGATGTTGTTTGCCGCGTAAAGCGCCATCATCTCGCCAGAAGCCACAATGTATATCTCGCGTGCCTTTCCTTCCCGCATCGGCATTGCAAAGCCACCGCAGACCACATCACCCAGCACGTCATAGAACACGAAGTCCAGGTCGTCCGTGTATGCTCCAAGCTCCTCTAACAGATTTATCGCTGTTATCACTCCCCTTCCTGCACAGCCAACGCCTGGCTCAGGACCACCGGCTTCTACGCATTTTATACCGCCAAATCCGGTGTGTACGACTTCTTCCAGTGTCACGTTCTCCGTTCCCACTTCGCGTAAGGTATCAAGCACCGTCGGCTGTCTCTTTCCGCCCACAAGCATCCTCGTAGAATCCGCTTTCGGGTCGCAACCAATCTGCAGGATGCGCTTGTCCATCGTTGAAAGTGCCGCGGTCAGGTTCTGCGTTGTCGTTGACTTGCCTATGCCCCCTTTGCCATAGATTGCTATTTGTCTCATTTTTTTTCTCCTGTTCAGACATTGTTTAAAGACCCCTATTAGACTATTTGAGAACTCAGCACAAAGATTCACAAAAGATATGAATGTCTGTTGCCACATTAACTACGAAGCCTGATATATTGGATAATCATCAATAAACCATGCGCCTAACTCATTTTTTATCGCTTCAACCCTGCCTGCTATTTCATCTTCGCTTTTGACTTTGACTTCGCCTTCGTCCGAGATATTCTGCAGTAGCTGCAACAGTCCCTTCATCAATCTTGTTAGCTCCACCTCATCCATTGCACAACACCTCTTTCTTGTTTAGCTTACCCTAACTTTACTCTTGCGTATCATTCACAAAAACACACCCCTTATTAGACTATTTGAGAACTTGACACAAAGATTCACAAAAATTATGAAACTAAATATACACAAAAACAATTGTAATATTGGGACTGAAATGAAAGCACCGGAAAGAATCACGATAGCTATGGACGAAGATACCTTCAGTATATTTAAGAAGATGAGGGATGATCTGGGAATATCACAAAGCGAGTTAATGCGAGAGGCATTAAAATTCTACAGCAAACATAAAACGCTATTTGAATCCATAGAAGACAAGAAGGTATATACCCATGCGGAGATGCTCTCGGCTGGCGAACACATTATATTGGACATTGACCATTGGCTTCTATTCTTGAGCTTTATCGAGTCGCATCCGGAAAAGGATAAGTTCTGGGAATTGCATAAATCAATATGTGAAGCGCATGCGGAGCAGTTCAAGCATAAATTCTACCGTGTAGAATATATACTGAAACGACTCGAAACATGCAATTTCTTTAAATTGAATAAGCGATCTAAAACGGAGTTTACGCTGGTTTTGGGTTCTGACGTGCCGAAGAAATTCGTTAAGACTGAGCTTGAAGAGATATTTGATGGGATGGGCTTTCGGGTAGAGATAAAAGAAGATTTCTCAAAGCTGAGGGTGAAGGTGTTGCAAGATTTAAATCGTTGAGTTCAGAACTCATATCTACCCTCTTTACAACCCTCTCTACCGCTGATGTCTATTTCACAGTATAATAAGAAAGAAGGCATGAAAATAAGGGGGCTTTCATCCACTCCCCCTACTTTGCCAACATCAAAAAACCTTTACGAGGTCAATATCTCCTCGAACAAATCCGCCTCCAGTTCATGCAGCATTGGTATACCAGTGACTTCGGCTGCAAGCTTGCTCATTGACGCAATATCGCCCCGGTCTATCAAATCCAGTTTGAACTTCCTTGTACCGGCAAGCAACTGTTTTAAACCGAGTCCTAACCGCTCACTTAGATATGTATAGACCCCAACGGCAGACCAGGGTATCTCCTTGCCTACTTTACTACCATATTCCGTTTTTAACTCCTCAGTGGCGATAAAGAACTTTTCCGGGTTATTGCCGTATTTATTTGCGAAATCACGTGGTAATCTGCCCTTTTCCGCGAGTTCAGAGTAATAAAGAGCTTTCATCGCCGCCGTTAAGGGCGACCTTGCCATCGTGATTGATTTTATAAACGGACCATTGCCGAAGTTGCTCATAGCAATCGTCTTGAACATCTGCGTCTCGTTGACGAACCCGCCAGCCATGCTCATGTCAGGCACGTATTTACCTTCTCGCTCCAATATCCGCGCACACTTCAATATCTGTGCTTCTAAATACACGGTAGGCGTGCTCATCTCGTTCATCATCGGCACAGGACTCATTCCTGTCCCGCCACCGGCGCCATCAAACGTTATGTAATCCACTTTCGCTTCCGATGCCACTTTCATCGTCCATGCAACGTCCACAGGCCGGTAAGCACCTGTTTTTATCGTTACGTATTTTGCACCTATGCCACGCAGCCATTCGACATCTTCTACAAAACCACGCTCTTCCGGGAATCCAACTCGGCTATGCCGCTCGAAGGTCTTGAACAAGCCGTCTTTAAACGCTTCTTGAACTGCGGGGTCTTCGGGGTCCGGCTGCACGATATAGCCCCTCTTCTTCAGGTCTAATGCCCTTTCCAGAGACGATACTCGTATTTCACCGCCTATCGCCTTTGCTCCCTGTCCCCATTTCCTCTCCACTATGTTCACATCCAATTTAGACACTATGTATTCATCCACGCCGAATCGCTGGTCTTCTACATTCGTCTGCACCGCTACATCGCCATATTTGCCGTCCCAGTATTCCTTGAACAGTTTTACTCTTCGCTCCATCTCAGGCGATTTCGTCACTTTTCCGTTTGTGAATACCGTTTCTTTGTCAACGCCGCAGACGTTCTCGCCTATGATGATGATTATTCCTGTGAGTGCAGCACCGATTGCAAGTCCATCCCAGTTGTTCCTTCCC
>CABGHH010000071.1 GCA_902158745.1 Candidatus Methanolliviera sp. GoM_asphalt | reverse complement strand
TTTTCTATTGGCATTCTGCCTTGTCGGATAACCCAATATTTTATATAAGAAACTATTTATCTTTTGAGCGAAATTAAAGCATGAACAATATGAGAATCGGCGTATTCTTTCACGGACCAAAGATCTTTGATGCGGGTTTTGCAAAAAAGGCGATCAAATCATTAAAGGATTTTGGAGAGGTTCAAACAGCCATAAATGGAACGATGGGGATAACGGCGTGTTTCGATTCCTTCTTGGAAAAAGAAGTACAGATAGAAGAATGCAAATCATCCGTCTGCCTATCAAAACTTTCAGAGAAGAACGATCTCTTGGTCGTAGTAACGTATTCGAAGAGCCCGGAAAGTGGATATGCATATTGTTGGCACGTGATAAAGAGGGCAAACGTCCTTGATAAGCCTGTGATCCAAATAGAACTTTCTGAGATGACATTGATTCCATGGACAAAAAATTCGGGTGAGATAGCAAAATCTTTCGCAAAAAAACTTTCTTTAAACGTTAAAAGTCCGCCTGACTTCGGAAAAGTTTTGTGGAGGGAAGGAGAAAAGATATTTAGAAAGGTGCTGGCGGTCGAGCCAGGGGATTATCTCTTGATAAACGGTATGACGGCAGGAAAGGCATTCTCTAAAGATGTAACGATCGTCGGGCTGAATGAAAAGATCATTGAGGTAAGAGGTGTAGATCTAAAGGATGAAGCATCAAGAAAGCTAGAAAATATGAGGATAGATGTAAGAGAGGCTAAATTAGATACGACAAAATGTTTGAGGGATTACGAAGATGCGAGGGTCTTAAAGGTAAAGGAAGAAGTAGAAGTAAAAGGCATGGCGTTTGTCGATCATGCCGGATATAATGTATATAAGATTATCAAAGGATGTGAAGGAGTGGTCAGCGTTGGAGATGACACGACCACGGTCGTCTCTGATATCGCGTTCAGATTTGATGTGCCGGTGATAGGCATTGTGGATAACGACTCCGATAAACTCCTCCCAACCGTTCACGTCCACAAAAGATCGGAGGTATTTATCGTTGAAGAAGATGACGAGGCAGGAGAGAAAATTTTTGATGAGATATTTAAAAGGAAGAAGAAGATAGATATCACATTCGATGATATGAGAGAAAAGATTGCTAAGATCGTTGAAGACGTCTTAATCGAGCGCGTCTCGATGATATCTAATTTTTGAAAGAGAGGAGATATATGATAAGAAAATTAGGAGAAAGAAAACCCAGAATTGCAAAATCGGTTTTTGTCAGCGAAGCGGCTTATATAGTTGGAGACGTGGAGATCGGTGAGAACTCCAGTGTCTGGCCAGGAGCGGTAATAAGGGCAGATTTCAACCCGGTGAGGATCGGTGAGAACACCCATGTCGAGGATAATGTTGTGATTCACGGAGGTTTGACACCGGTGACGATCGGAGATAATGTGATAATTGGGCACTCTGCAATGGTTCACGCCAAGAAGGTCGGAGATAATGTATTGATAGGTATAGGCGCCACCGTATTGCACAATGTTGAGATCGGCGATCGCTGTATAATCGCCGGGGGTGCGGTCGTTCTTGATGGGATGAAAATTCCAAGCGAATCTTTCGTTGTAGGCGTTCCAGCACAGATTAAAGGAAAAGTCTCACAAAAACAGTCGATGTGGATCGATGGATCAACTGCATTAGGCTATGCCAAGCTGGCGAAGGAATATAAGGAGGAAAAATTGTAGATCTTTTAGTAAAGATCATTCTTAAATATTCATCTTAAAGATAGACTATTTTTTATTTCTTGTGACTTTAAACCTCTTCCATACCAGAAACGAGACAAAGGCGACGATCAAACAAAGTATCATGATCAGTGTGCCTCTCTCAATTTTACTTTTGCCCCAGTCATGCCAGAAGATATCTTCATAATATCTTGCCAGCTCTTTGTTATAGATCAGAACACCAGCTTCCCTGTTTCGCATGAAGCTGTTGCGATTCCAATTGAAGCTCGATATGAATACAGAATCATCTATTATCATAGACTTGTTATGTAGTTTTAAAAGACCATCTTTATCTATCGTTTCTGCATGCAAGTGATCTTCTCCCAACCCTTCGATATATCTCACAAAATCATCGTTATCGATCTTATCCGGCTCCACATTATAATCTGAAGAGTCCAGGAGAATATAGACATCTGCTCCCCTCCTGGCAGCGTTTATTAGACCTTTCAATAGTGGATTTTCACGCCAGAGAAGGTCAGCGTAGAAGACTTCGACCAATATCTTATCGTTGGCATTCTCTATCGCATCGATGAGCGGATTATCCTCGATCGAGAAATCTGGTCCAATCACGGGAAAGACGGTGAACTCTCCATCAAAGATCTTTGATTCAAATTTAGGCTCGTATCGCCCTATGGGAACGTATCCTCTTTCTAATCCAAAAGATGAGATCTTCTCTCCTTCAAAGGAAGATGCGCAATTCCAATCATTCAAAAAAACTTTCAAATAATATGCGGATACATCTTTATCACATATTGCGATCCAGAAACCCCTGTTGCCGTATCTGTTATCGACAGGAAGACCGGAATATCCCATATTTTCGGACGTTACCACAGTCACATCGTCTAAGATCGCGAATTTTTGATGGTTGAAGACGTAAGGATCTTTTGTTAGCCTAACATCTCCCCCAATATCTTTGATATACGAGAGAAATCTTGGTTCGTCTTCTCCCATGCCACCAGCAGGAGATCCCTCCACGAGCATCTTGATCTCCACGCCCCGTTTTGATGCGTCTTTTAGAGAAGGAATCAATGCGAGATTCTCGGCGGTGTATATGTATATATAAATCCTCTCTTCCGCCTTGTCGATCAATTCGGTCAAGGTTAAAAAACTCGAGTCGGGGGATGTAAACGCAATCACCTTACCCTTAAATTTAAACTCCTCTGGCCTAAAATTTGTCTGTCCACAGTAAGTCTCTTTTGGACTTTTCCAGTCTTCTCTATTATTATGATCTTTAAATGAGTTTCTCTTTAGTATCTGTCCTTCTCTCGGTTTTTCCACGGATTTGCCCGTCCAACCTTCCCTGTAATCCGAGTCTCCATAGACGAGGACATCTACAATCTTTCCATTCTTCTTTAATATCACTTCGTCTCTGGTGTTTGCCAATTTTATCCTTCCATCGATCATCTTCGTTTTAGAGTTAGTATCGACGATATAGGCAAAATCCGGATAAAATCCAAAGCTCTTTTTGAATTCTTCGCTTGAATACGCCCAATAACACGTCTTTCCCGGGGGAAGCGAGAAAGGTGGAAAAAAGATTTCACCCTCCAAATCCGTGATTGAGTATCCGTTCAAATTTACCGTCCGGTCGATTGGGTTTATTATTGATATGAATTCATCGCCCTCTCCCTTTGTATAGGGATTTGGATAGACCTTATAGATTAATGGATACGAACCAAAAACTTCGTTCTCGGGTATCGCGACCACCGATGAAGAGATGATGAAGACGAGAAAGATGGATAGGATAACGGTGCCAATCTTCATGAGATAGGTTTTTGAAGTATTAGGATTTATCTCTTGCTATCGGTTTCATCTTTCTATTATAAAATAATGAAGAATCATCCGCAATAGCGAAAAAATTGTGCAGGTTACCACAATTTACAACATAAAAAAAATTAGTTTATCAGCTAAAAACCAAACAAAAAAAGAAAAGTTTATATATAAAAGAAAAGTTTATATATAATACACTCCAACAATTTATTGAGGTAAACAAACATGGCTGAAGAAAAAGGTGTTTTTGGCGCCTATTCAGATGCGTTTCGTTTGTGGTCTGATATGGCAAGTTCTTGGATGAAGTCGGCAAGTGTTTTTTCGATGCCGCATGGAGATACAGGAAATTTATCTAGACCGTTTTTGGGATACTTCGGAGATTGGAGTAAGATGTATGATAGCTTTATGAATGCAACACAGGGCGTTTTTCCATCATACGGAGAATTGAATAATTATACGGATGCAATGATGAAAGGGATTGATGCCTATATAAAGATCTATGATACATGGATCAAGAATATAGATCGAGTGGGAAGGGCTGGATATGAATTTTCCGCTGGATTAATCTCGGGAAAAGAGATAAAGACGGAGGAGATTTTAACCACCATGAGAGGATTTTACGACGATATGCTCGGTTCGCTTGCGGAACCACTGGAAGCTCTACCTTTCTCAGATATAAACGTTGTAAAAGAGGCGGTAGAAAAGTTTTTGGGTGCCTTTCCTGATGAAGAGAAGCAGGTGAGGGAATTTTTTGATGGGTGCTTCAATTATACGATAAAGACGATGAATGACTGGAATTCTCTGATCAAGGAGGCGGGCAAAGATTATGCAGATGGGATAGGACGCGGAGAGATATCTGTGGAACCTTACCAGAAGATGATCGATATGTGTAGTGAAACGTACAGTGGTCTCCTGAAAGCTTTAAATCCCTCGCTTGGCCCAGAGTACAATGATATAACAGAAGATATGGCGGAATGGGCGGGCAAATACCTCGATATGATTTCTTCTCGGTTTGAAATTCCCATGAAGCTCTATCAGGGGGTATGGAAGTCCTTTGGCGATGTATCCATATATATCGAGGAAATGCGTGGGGAAGAGACCGGTTCGACAGGCGATCTCTACGATAGATGGTCCAAATTTTATCGTAGATTAAGCTCCGACCTGATGAAGACGGCTGACTTCTCGACAACCGTGCCTAATTTCATCGATAAACTCGTGGATTATACAAAATCGACGAACGCGTTATACGAAAAGTTGATAGCTCCTCCTTATGCGACCAAAAAAGAGGTTAGCGGTATCTATGAGGCGATTAAAAAAGAAACAGCAGAGGCGATTAAAAAAGAAACAGTAGAAGCAGTGAAGCTTGAGGAGAAGATAAAAAAGGTAGTGAAGAAGTAAATAGAGAATCGTGAAAAATTCTCCTTTTATTTTTGATCTATTGAGGATAAATTTTTAATCTTACTTATCAGAATACTTAATCGAGGAGTAAAGAATGGAAGAAAAAATGGAAGAGATAGAAGACAGATATAAGAAGATCTTCGATGCCTATCTCCATCTCCAAACCGAAAGCTACGAGATGATTACGAGGAATGTCGCGATAAACAACTGGATGAGAGAGATATACGATAGACTGAAAGAGAATCCGGAGATGGGTATAGATAAGATAAATGGTATGTGGGGGGATAATTTTTGGAAGATCTATGAAAATCTCTTCTCGATGTTTTTCAGGCCTTTTAAGGTCGTTACCTATCCGTTCGGTGAATTAATGGAGGCGCAACCCGAGGTATTCACGCCCGAATCTCTCTTCGGCATTTACGCAGATTTCTTCAGGATGTTTGGAGAATCACAATTAAGACTATTGAAGGGATTTTCGGATGTCTTCAAGGGATACGAAAAAGATGATGATATCTCCGCCAGGATGAAGGAACTGCTGCCGTTAAATCTATTGAGGAATATGGCAGATGAGGGGAATGAGACCTATTTTGAAATGCTGGATAAAATATTTGAATACCTTGGAGAGAGCCAATTCTTACTTCCAAAAACGTTCTTTGTTAATGCACACAATTTTTCCTCCGCTTATTCCAAGATATATGGACTTTGGCGAAGATACGAGTTGATGTTTCATAGCGTCTGGGAAAAATCGCTTCAAAAATTGGCATCTTGGATAGATGGAAATAGAGAGGCAAAATTTGAAGAGTTCTTCAATACGTTCAGAGATATCTTCTCCGAAGAATATGACGAGGTTTTGAGGTCAAAAGAGTTCATAGAGGCGCAGAATAAGATCAGAGATGCGCTAACCGATCTAACGGGCTCTGCGGAAAAGATGGTGGAGGCGCAGATGGAGATGTTTCCGGTGATGCCCTTTGCACCGAGGAAAGAGGTCGATGAGATCGAGAAGAGGGTATATAATCACAAGAGGATATCGAACGCATTGGAGAGGAGGATCGCGGATATAGAGAAGAAATTTGATAAGATTCCTGATGAACTGAATGTATTGAAGAAGAAGATGGAGAAGATAGAGGTAAAGGGGGAGAAGAATGAATGAGGATATCACTTTTTTAGATGTGATGGAGAGGCTCTCTACGATAGAGGCAGATGTATGGCAGTCGAGCTTCGATGTTGTGGACGAAGATGGCATCTTCAGACTGCTCCACTATCACCCGTTGGTTGAGAAGAGATATAAAGATCCGCTTCTGGTCGTCTATGCATTCATAAACAGACCCTACGTCCTCGATATGAGTCCAGATATATCTGTCATTCGCAAATATCTCGAGGCGGGATTTGATGTTTATATGATCGATTGGGGTTATCCAACGGTTGTAGATAGATATATAGAAATAGACGATTATGTGGATTACATAGACAAAAGCGTTGATTGTATAAAATGGATAGATAAGGTGAACAAATTAAATATACATGGATACTGTTTAGGGGGAGACCTCTCAGTCATATACACCGTTTTACACCAGGAGAACGTAAAAAATTTGATGCTCCAGGCGACCCCGATAGATTTTTCCACGGATAACACAATCGCAATATGGGCGAGATCTTTAAACGCCGATAAGATCGTTGATACCTTTCATCTCGCGCCCGGAGATTTTCTGAACGTCGGTTTTCTCCTCGTAGATCCGATAAATCTGCTCGTTGGAAAGTATCATGGAGTCTTTGAGATGCTCGAGGAAGATAGATCGCTGGCAAATTTTTTAAGGATGGAGAAATGGATATTCGATGCCCCGAGCATTCCGGGAGAGACGTACAGGCAGTACATAAAGGAGTGGTATCAAGAGAATCTATTGATGAAGAATGAATTTAAATCGCACGGTAAGAAGATAAATTTAAACGAGATAAAGGTGCCCCTTCTCGTCTTGGCTGCCACCTACGATCACATCGTACCGATCGGATCCCAGAAGGCGATTTTGGATTTAATATCGAGCAAGGATAAGGAGATATATGAGATGAAGAAGGGACATATTGGCATAACGACGAGCAGATCGAGCCATAAGGAATTTTGGCCAAAGGCAATCAGATGGTTGGAGGAACGGTCCAAAAAAGTGTAAGATGATATCTGATATTCCACGGGCGAGGGGAGAATTTTTCAATCTCATCGAAAAATTTTTTCCACAATTTTCCGTTGGAAAGAGACCTTTTGAAGTAATAGATGAAGATAAAAGGTTTGGTTTCAAGCTTCTTCGGTATGAGGGAAGAGATGGAAATAAAGTTCTGATCATTCCATCCATCGTGAACAGACCCTACATCCTCGATCTGAACGATGACGTGAGCGTTGTTGGAAGTTTTTGCGAGAGTTTTGATGTCTATATGGTCGATTGGGGCTATCCCACAGTCGAAGATAATAAGATCTCTTTTTCGGATTATATACGGTATGTCGATCGGGCGGTGAATCACATATCGGATGAGATCTCGATCTTTGGATACTGCATAGGTGGAATTATCTCGTTGATGTATGCGTCTCTTTATCCAGGGAAGGTAAAGAATCTCATCTTGTTGGCGACGCCTATAGACTTTTCTATGCGATACGATCCGAGGATATTACTTGGAAAGATGACTAATGTAGTCGCAAATCAAAGATTTGCATATCCCAAAAATCGAAGATTTTTGAGGACAAGAAAGATCGCAGATTTTTTCGGTAATATCCCAGGAGAATTGATAAATCTCTTCGGCCGCTCTATGTTCATCTATTATCTCCCATCTTTTTTGATACACGAAGAATTCATCGAAGAGTTCTTAACGTATGAATCTTGGAGAGATGCTTTAAGGATGTATAGATGGTTCTTGGACGCACAGATGATACCAGGGCTTGTCTATATGGAATTCATCGAGAATTGTTATAAAAAAAATTTGCTCATAAAGGGAGAGATGAAGATCAATTCAAAAACAATCGA
>CABGHH010000070.1 GCA_902158745.1 Candidatus Methanolliviera sp. GoM_asphalt | reverse complement strand
CGTAGATTTTGCAGAATAGAATACGGGTCATTTCAGCCCCAAGTCTTTCAGCCCGTGGTATGTTGCTATTGGTATAAAGATAATAATGAATACGTTTAAAGACCTCAGGAAGACTTAGAGGAAATAAGGTGGTTGAGAACAAATCTACTTTATTTTTACTGTAATTTTTTATCATCATAAACCATCGTGAACAATCTTATCTTTTATTTTTTTAAAGTTGCTCCTTGCCGTTAACAGATCTTATCTAAAATATCATTATACCATCACGAGGTGAGCGTCTTCTACCCCCTCTATCTTCCTTATCTCCTCCAATATCTGCTCTGGTATAGGAGAATCGACGTTAAGAACCATTATCGCCTGCCCTCTTGGTTTCTTTCTTCCGAGCTGCATTCCGGCTATATCGATGTCTTCTTCCCCTAAAAGTTGCCCCACTTTTCCTATTATCCCCGGTTTATCCGTGTGCCTTGAGATGAGCATGTAACCGGAAGGTATAGCGTCTATCCTATACTCATCGATCCTTACGATTCTTTCATCCTTCTTTCCGAATATAGTTCCACCGATCACCCTTTTTACCTTATCCGCCTTCACCTCAAGTGTTATTTGGCTTGTAAAATCTTCTATGTATTTACTCTTTATCTCCACCGTCTTTATCTCCCTATCCTTGGCTACCAATGGAGCATTTATAAAATTGATAGGCTCCTCCAATATGTTATTCAGGAGACCCATCAATGCCGCCGTTGTAACGTATTTTGTCTCATAATCGGCTATCTCACCATTATATCTCATTTTAACGTTTGATACCATTCCATCTATTAATTGGGCGGCCAATCTTCCTAATTTTTCCGCGAGTGATATATATGGCCTTATTGCGTTTAAAACATCAGAGGGGATCGTAGGCATATTAAGGGCGTTCTTTACGGGTTCGTTCTTCAATGCTGCCAAAACTTCTTCGGCTATCGAGACCGCCACATTCTTCTGCGCCTCTCTTGTAGACGCGGCTATATGCGGTGTTGCGATCACCTCATCAAGTTTTAGCAATGGATTATCCTTCGGAGGCTCATCTATAAAGACGTCCAGAGATGCTCCGGCTACCTTCTCTTCTTTTATAGCACGATAAAGCGCTTTTTCGTCGATTATTCCCCCTCTCGCACAATTTATTACCCTAACTCCCGTCTTCATCTTTCTAAACTCTTCTTCCCCGATTATATTCTCTGTTTTTTTCGTCAGGGGGACGTGAACAGTTATGAAATCGGACTTTTTCAAGAGAGTCTCTAAATCAACCCTTTTTACGCCGATGCTCTCCATCTTTGATTTCGATATGAAGGGGTCGAATGCGATCACGTCCATCTCTAATGCACGAGCTCGCTTTGCAACCTGTGATCCTATCCTGCCCATGCCAAGGATTCCGAGAGTTTTATCACGCACTTCTGTGCCCATGAAGTCACTTTTTCTCCACTCTCCCATCTTTACCGATCTGTTTGCGTTCGGTATATTTCTGGCGAGGCTTAAGAACATGGAAATCGTGTGTTCTGCCGCGGAGATCGTGTTTCCCTCTGGAGAATTTACGACCAATACACCCCTCTTTGTGGCAAAATCGAGATCTATGTTGTCGATGCCGACGCCTGCCCTTCCTATAACTTTGAGTCTCTCTCCTCTTTCTATAACGTCCCTCGTAACTTTCGTCTTACTTCTGACGATGATGGCGTCATATTTTCCTATCATCTGCAATAATTCTTGATCCGATAGTTCAGTTAAGACGTCTACGTGTGCTTCTCTCTGTAATCTCTCTATCCCCTCTTTGGAAACGCCATCACTTATCAGAATGCTCGGAGGTTCTCTCTTCATCTTCAATGTCTCCATCTGATCCGATATTTTTTTATCTTTTATATCTATATCTTTGCATCTAACAGGTCAAAGCACCAACCAAGTTACTTATATACATGATGCCAAAATTAAAATAATGGATATTCCAAGTCAAATCAAATGATCGAGGAGAGGAGGTAAAATTTTGGACACAGTCTGGTTGAAAGATATCGGGAAAGAAGATATCTCCATCGTGGGTGGGAAGGGGGCCAATCTTGGAGAGATGATAAATAATGGATTACCGGTCCCCTCTGGCTTTGCCGTTACCGCCCAGGCGTTCAGAAATTTTTTGGTGGATAACAAGATTGATGAAGAGCTATTTGAGGCCCTAAAAGTCAATGTTGATAACGACTCTGAACTTAGAGAGGCGGAAAAAAAGGCCAAACAGATCATATTAGAAACAAAAATGTCAGAAGAAACCGTAAAGGAGATAAAGCGTAAGTATAAGGATCTGTGCGAGGGAGAGAAAATTTTTGTTGCCGTGAGGTCGAGTGCTACAGCTGAAGATCTTCCAACCGCGAGTTTTGCAGGACAGCAAGAGACCTTTCTAAATATAAAGAGAGAAGATAATCTTTTAGATGCCGTGAAGAAGTGTTGGGCGTCTCTTTACAATGCGAGAGCTATTTTTTATCGCGTAAAAGGAGGTTTTGAACACTCTAGAGTCAACATAGCCGTGATTGTGCAGAAGATGGTCGATTCGGAGAAGGCCGGCGTTATCTTCACCTCCCACCCGACCACCGGAGAACCTTTAGCAATCGTAGAATCTGCATGGGGTCTTGGAGAGGCTGTCGTTTCTGGAACAGTCTCTCCGGATAATTTTGTGGTAGATCGAAAAAATTTGAAGATTCTGGATGAGAAGATAAATGAGAAGGCGAAGATGTTTTCGAAAGATCCCAAAACGGGGGATACGAAGATCTTTAAAGTGCCGGAAGAAAAGCGAAATATATCATCTTTAGCCGAAGAAGAGGTCATCGAGCTTGTAAGATACGGCAACAAGATAGAGGAGCTCTATAAGTCTCCCCAAGATGTGGAATGGGGAATAACAGGCGGAAAAATTTATATTCTGCAGTCAAGGGCGATAACGACGATAAATAAAGGTGAAGTCCTCAAAGATCAGACAACCAAGAAGAAAGAAGAGGGGAGAGAAGAACCGATACTTAGGGGAACTGGAGCATCTCCTGGGGTTGTAAGTGGCAGGGTCAAGATCGTTAAAAAACTCGATGGTATGAACGAGGTTAAAGAGGGAGATATCATGGTTGCCAAGATGACTTCACCGGATATGGTTCCCGCGATGAGGAGGGCGGCCGGAATAGTAACGAATGAGGGTGGTCTAACCTGTCATGCCGCCATCGTTTCGAGGGAACTTGGGGCACCATGTATCGTCGGGACCAAAGAGGCAACGAAAGTTTTGAGAGACGGCATGATGATCACGATGGATGGGAAGAAAGGGATGGTGTATGAGGGAGAGATGGAGAAGAAGGAAGTTGAAGAGGGGGAGAAGGCCGCACCCTATCTCTATAAGCCAATAACGGCGACGGAGGTCAAGGTAAACATATCTATGCCAGAGGTGGCAGAGAGGGCCGCAAAAACGGGAGCAGATGGAGTTGGTCTCCTCAGAATCGAACATTTGGTTCTCGGTCTTCCGATGCATCCCCAGAAGTATATAGAAGATGGAAGGGAAGATGAGTATGTTAAAGAGCTCGTAAAAGGGATAAAGAAAGTTGCAGATGCCTTTTATCCAAAATCTGTGTGGGTGAGGACGATAGACGCACCGACGGACGAGTTCAGATCGATGCCTGGCGGAGAAGATGAGCCTACCGAGGCAAATCCGATGCTCGGGTGGAGGGGGATTAGAAGGGATTTGACGATCAGAGAACACTTTAGACTCGAGATGGAGGCGTTCAAGAAATTATTTGAGCTTGGGTATGACAATGTGGGCATCATGCTCCCGCTGATACAACATCCAAACGAGATAAAGGTGGTAAAGGAGATGATGAGGGAGGTCGGCTTGGAGATCGAGAAGATAGAGTGGGGGATAATGGTCGAGACGCCGGCGAGCGCGTTGATCATAGAGGATATCATCGAAGAGGGGGTCGATTTTGTGTCGTTTGGAACGAACGATCTGACGCAATATACGCTCGCCGTCGATCGAAATAACGAGAACGTCTCGGAGATATTTGATGAGATGCATCCGGCGGTCTTGAAGCTGATGAAGTACGTGATCGAGAAATGTAATGAGGCGGGCGTGAAGACGTCCATCTGTGGACAGGCAGGATCGGATCCAAAGATGGTCGAAAAACTCGTTGAATATGGTATAAGCAGTGTTTCTTCAAATATAGATGCCGTTTCCGCCGAAAGAGAGACCGTGGCAAGAAAAGAGATGCAGATGATGCTTAGATATGCGAGGAGTAACGAAAAAAATAGATGAACGAAGAGGGAATGAGCGAAGATGGGGTAATAAAGCTCTTGGAAGAAGCAAGATCGATGGATATCGATTACAGAAGGGTATTCAGTTCGATGTGCACCATCCCTCACCCCATCGCCGTTAAGGCATATAATATGTTCATCGCGTCCAACGCAGGGGATCCCGGTATCTTTAAGGGAACTAAAAAATTAGAGGAAGAGACGATCGAGCTTATAGGAGACTTACTACACAAGAGAGACGCCTATGGATATGTAAGTACAGGAGGAACGGAATCCAATTTACAGGCAATAAGAATGGCCAGAAATATTAAGAAGAGGAGAAGACCAAATTTTGTGGTCTCGGAGATGGGACACTTCTCATTCGAGAAGGCAGGAGATATCTTGGGTGTGGAAACAAGGAGGGCAGACGTGAAAGAGGACCTGACCGTGGATATAAATTCGGTGGAAGAGCTCATCGATGAGAACACAATTGGGATCGTTGGAATAGCTGGGACTACCGAGTTTGGCCAGATAGACCCCATAGATGAACTCTCCAAACTCGCTTTGAACGAAGATCTATTTTTACACATTGATGCCGCGTTTGGCGGTTTTGTGATACCTTTTTTGAAAAAAAAATATCCATTCGATTTCGATCTTGAGGGTGTCTCTTCGATATCGATCGATCCTCACAAGATGGGGATGAGTGTCATACCAGCAGGAGGGCTTTTGGTGAGAAGGAAAGAAGATCTGATGGATCTCGAAGTGGATACGCCATATCTCTCATCAAAGTCTCAATATACGCTCTCCGGAACGAGAAGTGGGGCAGCAATAGCTGCTGTTTATGCCGTATTAAAATACTTAGGCAGAAAGGGGCTTAAAAAAATCGTTGGCAGATGTTTGGATCTGACGAATGAACTCGTAGATAGGATGAGAAAGTTCGATGTGCATCCAGTAGGTGAGCCGAAGATGAACGTTCTTGCCCTAAATGTTCCGAATTTGGACGCAGTCTTTAAAGAACTTTGGAGGAAGGGGTGGTGTGTATCTATGACGAGAAGACCGAGGGCACTCAGACTGGTCATCATGCCTCATATCGACGGAGCGATCATTGAGGAGTTCTCGAACGATCTTGGTGAGATGATAAGCAATATAGTATAGATGAATGATATTCAAGATAAGAAATCCTTCTCCCATAAACCATGTTACTATAAACTCGACTTAGAAGATGTTGTTAAAAAGATAAAGAAAATTGGTGCGAAAAAGGTGGGCTTACAATTTCCCGACGGCCTTTTGAGGCGCTCAACGGATATAGAGGATTACATAGAGAATGAGACGAAGAGTCTCGTTTTAATATCTGGAAATTCTTGTTTTGGTGCGTGCGACCTGGATATGAATCTATTGAACGAGGTCGATCTCTTATTCCATTTTGGCCACTCGAAGATATTCGACGTTAAGAGAGTGGAATACGTTGAGGCGAGGATGAAATGCGACTTCGACGATCTGCTGAGAGATTCTTTGACGTTTATACATGCAAAGAAAATTTCGCTCGTCTCAACCGTCCAGCATATCGGAGACCTGAAGAGAATAAAGAGCTTTTATGAGGAGAACGGGATTGTATGCATCATTGGAAGGGGGGATTCGAGGATCACTTATGAAGGGCAGGTCCTCGGGTGTAACTTCTCATCCGCAAAGAACGATGGAGAGGAGATAGTATACATCGGAAGTGGATATTTTCATCCGATTGGGATAGGTATTGCCACCAAGAAGAGAGTGCTTAAGGTAGATCCGATCTCGAAAGAGATAGAGGAAGTGAAGACGGAGCGGTTGATAAGGAGAAGATATGGAGTGATCTCAAAGGCGATGGATGCAAGATCGGTTGGAATCCTTGTAAGCAGTAAGATAGGGCAGAAACGATCAGATATAGCGTTAAAACTCTATAAAGATGCTTTAAAAAGGGGATATGAGGCATATATACTTTATATGGATACGATATATCCCGAAGGTATCGGAATTAAGGTGGATCTCCTCGTAAATACGGCTTGTCCGAGAATAGCCATAGACGATTATAAAAGATTTAAGGTCCCCATCTTAACACCGATCGAGTTCGAGATGCTTTTGGGGGGAAGATCGATGAACGAATACATCATGGACGAAATAAGATGAAGAGCTGCGAATAAAATCGGAGATTTTTAAATGGAAAAGCCTTTCAATATAGAAGAACGAATTGGAAGTGCTCACGACTTTCGTCGTGGCATGTGAAAATGTCTCAACTTCATAAAGAAGAAGCGAGAGCGCTCGGATCCAAAGACAAAGAAATTCCAGATCAGAGAACAATAGAAAAATATATATCTAATAATTGCTATAAGCAAATAAGTAGCTATAAGGGGGGATGGAAACGGCATCTGGAATGGAATCTTTTGTGAAAGAGGCGCTTAAACATAGCAATTTGAGAGATGACAGATTAGAGATAAAAGAAGATAAAACGATAGAAGAATCGTTTAGACTGCCACGGATCATCGTTGTCGGTTGTGGAGGCGCCGGAAATAATACGATAAACAGGCTATGCAATATTGGGATAGCAGGGGCAGATACAATAGCAGTGAACACAGATGGGGTCCATCTGAGCGCTGTAACGGCGGGAAAAAAGATATTGATTGGCAAGACACTCACGAAAGGACTCGGTGCAGGAGGCTTCCCCGAAGTTGGGGAGAGGGCCGCCGAGTTATCGAGAGATGAGTTCGAAGATATCTTTGAAGACGCGGATCTGGTCTTCATAACTGCTGGAATGGGGGGCGGAACCGGCACCGGGGCAGCTCCGGTCATTGCGGAGGCTGCAAAGAGTAAAGGAGCCATCGTTGTGGGGATGGTCTCAACACCATTCAAGGTCGAGCGTTCAAGGGTACCCACGGCAGAGGACGGAATAGAATGGCTCAGGCGTAAGGCAGATACCGTCATCGTCTTGGATAACAACAAGCTCCTCGATTATGTGCCCAATCTTCCAATAGAACAATCGTTTGGTGTGATGGATCAACTCATTGCGGAGACGATAAAGGGGCTAACAGAGACAATTACTCAGCCTTCTCTCATAAATTTAGATTATGCAGACGTTAAAACGATAATGAACTGCGGTGGATTGGCGGTAATGCTCGTAGGAGAGATGGATGGACAGGATAGATCCGAAGATGCTATTAGGCGCGTCTTAGCTCACCCCTTGCTCGACGTGGATTATTCGGGAGCGACGGGTTGTCTATTGCATATAACGGGCGGGGGAGATTTGACTTTGAGAGATGCTGAAGCGATGGCTGAAGCGATAACATACGAGATTGCCACGAGCGCAAATGTCATATGGGGGGCAAGAATTAGGGAAGACTTTGAGGGAAAGGCGAGAATACTGGCAATAATGACAGGCGTACACTCGGAGCAAGTTTTGGGGCCGGATGTTGGGAGAAACAGAAGTAAACTTGACGCGATGATAGGAAGAACGGGGGGAAGAGGAAAAGTTCCAAAGAGGGACGATTTTATCATAGATAGGGTTCTTTAATCCTTTTCTCTTTTTATTTTATCCAAGAGTTTGCAAGATTGACATAAATTTCCTATACACGGCTCGCCACATCTCTCACATCTATTCAATTCACCCTGCACATAACTTTCTTTCAGTGACTCGTTAATCTT
>CABGHH010000069.1 GCA_902158745.1 Candidatus Methanolliviera sp. GoM_asphalt | reverse complement strand
ATCCTCCTTTTACGTTCTATGATGTAAGTGAAATCCTTTCGGAGGCTTTAAAGTGAAGGCGAAGAAGATAGAGAGAGAATTGGTGAGAATCCTTGGAGAAGATAATGTTTCTTCGGATGTGGGTGATCTCATCCCATATGAGCGGGACGATCAATTTGCGTTCATCTCCCCACATCGGCCGGATATCGTTGCCAGACCTTCCACGAAGGAGGAAGTTCAAGAGATTCTAAAATTGGCAGATAGACATAAGGTTCCGGTCGTTCCGCTTGCATCGGGGATCAATAGGAAAGGTCTCTGCATAGCCTCAAAGGGGGGCATTCTGTTGGATTTGAGGCGGATGAACCGTATTCTTGAGATAAATGAGGAGATGATGACCGCCACCATCGAACCGGGAGTCAGTTTTGGACAGTTGGTAGAGGAGGCAAGAAAGGTAGGATTTAGGGTAATAACACCGTATGCACCATCGACGGCATCGGTCCTGGCAAATTATATGTTGAGGGGTATCTATGGCACTGCGACTCGACATGGGATAGACCATCTGATCAATATAGAAGTTGTGCTCCCAGATGGAACGATCCTCCAAACGGGCTCTGCGGCTTTCAACCAATCTCTGCCATACTGTAACATCGTTAATGGACCGGACTTATGCAAACTTTTTCAGGCAAACCCAGGAACATTAGGAGTCATAACAAAGGGTGTGATCAGGCTCTATGAGATGCCCGAGGTTATAGAGCCTCTGATCGTCGTCTATCCGGACTATACATCGATGGTAGAGCCCTCGATAGAGATGACGAGAAGAGAGCTCGTTGCCTCCTGCTGGCCAATGATGTTTACCGGTGCGGCAATGAAAATACTCACGAATTCTATGAATGAAGATGTCTATATGATGTGGTTATACCTGGAAGGGGATAGGGAACAGGTGGAGAGGGATAAAGAGACGGTTGAGAAGATAACGGAGAGATCTGGTGGGTTTTTTCTCCCAGATACACCCATGTTGAATAGAGATACGATGATAAAGGATCAGATCTGGGAGAGGACCTCCGTTAGTGGATGGAAGGGAGGAAACATGTATGGCTGCTCCTTCTATGGTGTGATGAAGTTGGCTACAAGGTATTACGAGGCGACACGTAAGATAAGTGAGAGACACGGATTCGATGCGTTTCACTACGAATCTGTTCCCGTGGCTCCCTTCCATGGACAGCTCACATACAACGATCCCTGTATATTCTGGAATGGGAGTAACACAGAAGAGATTAAAGAGATAAAAGAACTCCATGAAGAGATAAAGAGATCTCTGATAGATATAGGTATTTATGGCTGGTTTAGGCCGTTCCCGTCCGTGGTCGATCTCTCGAAGCTCGGGAGATACGGAGAGATGTGGAAGAAGATAAAGGGACTGATCGACCCAAATTCCATAATGAATCCGGGAAAGCCTCCACTTTAATAGGCGCTTTGATGGTTGCACATCAATCGAAGATTTTTGAGAACTTTGGTTAGGGGTATCTCACGATATAGTTTTATATAAGAGAATATGTGAACCTAAATAGCATCAGATAAAAAGAGGTCTCGTAGATGAGAGGCGAACCAGTCAAAGTTACTCAAGGTAAAAGAGCCGTCGTGGCGAGGAAGATGTATTTTCGTGAACACGAGCTTATAAGGGATGCAGAGAAGTGCGTTGGGTGTGGAACCTGTGTTGCTGTCTGTCCAGAAGAGGCGATGACGTTAAAACCGCCGATTGTAGAGGATGGAAGGCTTAAAAAGCGGGCAGTCGTTGATATAGATGAGAAGAAGTGCGCCTTTTGTGGCGTATGCTCTGACATCTGCTATTTCAATGCAATAACGTTCAAGATAGATGGAGAAGAGAGAGGAAGCGTATTGGAAGAAGATTTTCCGAAATTGGTCAAGAGGGTCATCTGGAACGAAGCCCTATGCGACCCCAACTGCAACCTCTGTGAGATGTCCTGCCCTACAGGTGCAATAGAGATCGGTGAAGATAAAGAGAGATCTTATGAAACGATAACAGTTGAACTACCCGAAGAATGCTATGATTTACGTGAAAAATGCGATGTGCTGTGCGACGAAGGAAGGTACGAAGAACTTATGAAGATCGTCGGGTCACATCCAGAAGTAAAGATAAAAAAAGTAGAAAGATACCAGAGATCTTTCAATTTTGATGAAGGGAAGTGCATTGCATGTGGCTGGTGCCAGGGAGTCTGTCCAAACGGAGCGATAGTCCAGGAAGGGATGTATGAAGGCAAGATAATCATTAATACGGAAAAATGCCCGGAGGACTGTATGGTCTGCATAGATGCCTGTCCATGCAAGGCGATCTGCGGAACTCCCGTGGAAGTCAATCCTGCTTACTGTATGTTATGCGGGACGTGTAAAGAGGCGTGTCCAGAAAAGGCGATCGAGATTAAGAGAGAAAAAATCATTTATAGTCATGCCCACGCCGGCACATGGTTTAGAGCAATGGGAAATTTGACGAATGAGATAGCTTATGCAAAGGAATTCTATTCGAGAAGCACGAACAGGATGATAGAATCTATAAAGTTACAGATAGAAGCAGGATCAAAAGTAGAAGGCGCAGAACCAAAGATGGAAGAAGAATCAAAGGTAGAAGGGGGAATCTGATTTGAGATCGTTCGATGCACTGGTCGTCGGTGGTGGTGTCTCTGGAATAAGAGCGATACTGGATCTCGCCGAGATGAACTATAAAGTTTGTCTGGTGGAGAAAGATCATTATATAGGCGGTAAGGTGGCAAAGATTACGAAGACGTTTCCAAATTTGGAGAATCCAAGAGAGGATCTCGTAAGCGAGATGAAAGAGCTGGAGAGTAATCCAAATATAGAGTTAATGACGAATACAAGGGTTTTGGGGTGTGATGGGTCGTTGAATAATTTTTCTGCCAAAGTTCTTCATAAGGCAAGGTTTGTAAATGATAGCTGTGATGCCTGTGGGAAGTGTTCAGAGGTCTGTCCGGAGGATGTCCCAAACGCATTCAACGGAAATTTGGATAATAGAAAGGCAATTTATATCCCTTTTTCACAGGCGGTTCCAAATCTATATGCGATAGATGAGGATGCCTGTACGAAGTGCGAAGAGTGTGTGAAGGTCTGTCCGAAGGATGCCATCGATCTAAGTATAAAAGACATAGAAGAAGATATCGGGGCAAAGACCGTCATTCTATCAACAGGCTACGATTTATTTGAACCAGAGGGACTCTACGGGTATGGAGATTATAAAGATGTTATCACATCGATGCAACTTATAAGAATGTCAGATACAGAAGGGCCCACCAAAGGAAAGATAATTAGACCATCTAACGGAGAAGAAGTGAAGGATGTGGGATTCATACTATGCGTCGGTAGTAGAGATGTCAATTACAACCCATACTGCAGTAATTATTGCTGTACATTTACAATAAAGAATGCTCTCGAGCTCAAGGAGAAAGATCCATCGAGAAACGTGTACGTCATCTATATGGACATAAGGACCCCGTTCAAAGGCGCCGAGGAGCTTTACAGAAGGGCGAGAGAGAGTGGCGTGAAGTTCCTCAGGGGAAGACCGGCAACTGTAAAAGAGGATGATGGGAAGATAAAAGTTAGTTTCTTCGAGAACTTTATAGATAAAGAGTTGGAGCTTAATTTGGATCTTCTCGTCCTGGCTGAGGCATCTTTACCGTCAAAAGATTCAAAGGAACTTGCAAAATTGTTTGGGATTGATACGGATGATTACGGTTTCTTTGCCGAGAAGAATTCGAGATTAGCCCCACTCAAAACTAAAAATAAGGGTATATTAATATGCGGGTGTGCCCAAGGATTAAAAGACATATCTTTGAGCGTCTCTCAGGGTTCTGCCGCCGCGGCGAGGGCATCCGCCTTACTATCGCAACTTGAGTTGTGAATGTTTCATCTCATCAAATAGGAGAGATTAGTTTGAATCGAGCAGAACATTTTTTGGATCCGTTCTTCTATCCGAAGAGCGTGGCGATCGTCGGTGCCACCGGAAACCAGATGAAGATGAATTATCACATAACCAAGAATCTACTGAGGCTAAAATTTCTCGGTAAGGTGTATCTCGTAAATCCAAATTCCGATGAAATTCTTGGGATGAAGACATATCCGAGCTTAAATGACATATCCGATGATATAGATCTGGTCATCTCCGCTGTTTCCTATAATGTAACCTTGAAGATCATAAAAGACTGTACTAAAAAGGGAATCAAGAGAATTGTAATAGTAGCTGGAGGATTTCAAGAGGCGGGAAAAAAAGGAGAAGAACTGCATAGAGAGATCGCCAGACTTACGAGGGAGAGCAAAATGAGGGTGCTTGGACCGAACACTTTAAGCCCGATCAATACCTCAAATAATCTTCTCATCAGCTTCCATTCCGTCGAGAAGCTGAGGAGGGGCGGCATATCTTTCGTCTTTCAATCCGGTCTATACGAGTACAAGCTCAACTGGATATTTTCCCATCTCGGCGTCGGTAAGATCATCGACCTTGGAAACAAGATGGATATAAACGAGGTCGATGCGCTGGAATATCTGGCAGAGGATCCGGAGACAAAGGTGATAGCGATGCATCTCGAGAGTATGAGGGGAGATGGCAGACGCTTTATGCAACTTCTGAGAGACACATCGAGGAAAAAGCCGATCGTGATCCTTAAATCAGGACGGTCGTCAGCCGGGGCTAAGGCGGCTGCTTCGCATACGGGTGCAATAGCACGGGAAAATGATGCACTCTTCGACGGAATGCTTAGACAGGCGGGGATCATCCGAGCACAGAACCTGGATGAGTTCTTTGACTTTGCAAAAATTTTTGGGTTCACAGATAATCTTCCCGGTGACAATAGGACCGTCGTGGTGAACCTATCCGGAGGAGAAGGCGTGATCGCAACGGATGCTTGCGAACAAAACGGTCTTAAAATGGCAAAATTGGGTGAAAAAACCTATAAAAGAATCAGAGAAATTTTCCCCCCATGGGATATTCCGTTAAATCCTCTCGATGCGGGTGTCTGCATGGAATTTCATATGACAGATTTTAGTACAACATATCTCAACAAGTTCTTCGACGATCTGACCTCTATCTTGGAGGATGAAGAGGTTGACTGTATGATTATGCAACTTCCATCAATGATCTTTGCAAAGATATTGGCGACCCTTGAACTTTCAAAATCGGCTATTTCAGGAATGATGGACGGAATCACCGATATATTTTTGAGAATGAAAGAAAGAGGAAAACCTTTGGCTCTATGGAGATCTTCGATGGATGCTATGGAGGATGACTTCGTTAATATGTTAGAGTCAAAGAAGATACCTGTGTATTCGTCCTCCGAGAGGGCTATAAAGGCGATGGCTGCGTTATACAAATACAAAAGTATGCGAGATAAACAAAGATGGATGCAATAATCATTACTATAGGTGATGAGATACTCGCAGGCGATATAACGAATGAAGATGCTACATGGCTCTCAAAAAAGTTGAGAGAGCGGGGAATAAAAGTTAAAAGGATCGTTGTGATCCCAGACGAGGTAGATACGATAGTAGAAGAATTGAAAGAGGTAGACAAATACGACTACATATTCATGACGGGGGGGCTTGGAAGCACGCACGATGACGTAACGAGAGATGCTCTATCTATCTATCTTGATAAAGATTTAATTCCCATCGACGACGAAGACTATGCGGATTTCATGGGAACCTCCCTCCAGAAGATGATAGAGATTCCAGAGGGGACAAAACCGATATATAATGCGGTGGGCGGGGCGATAGGAGTTATGATCAATGACAAAATTTTCGTGCTTCCAGGAGTTCCTGAAGAGATGAAGGCGATGTTCTCTTCGATAGAAGACAAGTTTAGAGGAGAAGAGATACACACAAAATGGATAGATACTCAAAGATTTGAATCCCAGATAGGTAAGATTTTGGAAGAAGCGGAGAAGAGATTTAGAGTTAAGGTGGGATCCTATCCAAAGAGGAACGATGAAGGGTATTTTCTAAAGATCAAACTTGAATCAGAGGATGGAGGAGAACTAGAAAGAGCTTATGCATGGATAAAGGATGAAATATGAGAGAATATAGAAATAACAGAAAGGAAGATTTTATATTGATTTTTAATATCTGAAATTATTTTAATTTAGTTACGGGCCCGCCGGGATTTGAACCCGGGTTGTCGGATCCGGAATCCGAAAGGATCGTCCACTACCACACGAGCCCAGATTTTGATTTTACAACCTTCGCATCCTCTATATTAAGTCCATCCCATTTCACGGTGTATCCAATCGCTTCCAATATCAACGGTGCGTTCTTTCCAGGTATGCCCTTAGATTCTATCAAACCGACCACATCGGCGTAGTTATCACACCCTTTGATCCTCTCTGAAAGCAACCTCAAGGTATCTTCGCTGACGATCACATCCCCAATCATCTTATAATTTAGGAGAGGCAATCTCTTCATCGCGCCTCTGCTCACCCCATAATGGCGAGCAGCCTCGGCGACATTCAAGACTTCACCTTCAAGCTTAATCTTTCTGCTCTTCAGCCTATTCAGTTCTGACTCAATATGTTTCTCTTCAATACCGCGTAAAAAACGCAATATGGGTTTTAATGGGACTTTTTTTCTATAAAATATGATCTCCTTTCCTTTCCCAATGTTGTGTATGCTTGAACATGCGAGTGATTCATCGACTGCAATAATCATCTTATCTTCCTCTATCGCCTTTAATTTCCCAATCTTCTTTCTTAGATAATCTTCCGTCCAGAAACCGACGATCTCCATATAACACTTAATCTCGCCCTTCTCAAATATGAAATCTGGTATGAAGACGTAAGGGCCGGCGATCATCATCTCCGGTTCCCGCCTAAGCGTCCAGCCCGTTTTAGTCGAGTTGAATCCGTTGAAAAAATTCAACTCAACCTCACTGTCGAATTTTTCTTCATCAGATTCAGAAAGTTCCGGAAATTTATCCCTCTCCTTAACATCTATATGGAATTTTAAGACCCGAGGTGCGCCCCCAACATCCCTCACGATATCGGCATTCACCTCCCATGAATCCGCCGTCATTACCATAGGCAGAAGCTTTGCCAGAGATGTCCCGTATCGTTTTGTGAACTTGAATAATGAGAACGGTCCATCAACAAAGACCCTATACCTCTCTTCTTCATCATGCTCGATCGAGTACATCAGCCCAAGATACTTGAGCCTCCCAAATATCCGTTGATAGTTATTTCCGACGGCAAAGTTCATATTCATGGCATTGAAGAGCATAGTTTGGGCGAGTGACAAATTGTATGATTTCAAAAGATATACGGGATTTATGGTAATAAAATCTTTTAATATGAGTTCTTCTTCGTAATCAGCCCACAATGACCTTTCCAATTCACTTACAGAAACATTTAAAGAAGAAGCCACAGAAGTAAGAACCTCCTCCCTCTTTTTTTCGTCGATCACCAACGTCCTGTTCGCCTCTTCAAATACCGATCTCCTCGCTTCTATCGGATCGATCTTGCTTACTGATTCAAATCTGCATCTCCTCTCCAAGATCGTCGTAAGTCCCCGGATAAATCGATGGTCATACTCTAGCCCTTCATACAATTCCAATACTTCCGAAAGCTCCCCTTTCTTTTTACCGACGAAAGATACGAAGGTATTTAGGAGATCTTCCGCCATCTGTATTCTTCCTTCTGTTAAAGGAGAAAATACGGGTTTTATCGTGCCCTTATACGTTCTAGCGATCAAAAGCTCACTCGGCAACATTAGAGAGGCTCCTTTCTTCTTCTCGCCGTCCCAACCTCTGTGGTCTTTCTGGATACGATCTCATACAATATCGCCGCTTTTCTCTTCGGTCTAAGTATTCTCCCCAATCGCTGGATGAATTCTCTACGACTGCCACTGCCACTCAATATTATCCCGATGCTCGCCTCCGGGACATCCACTCCTTCATCGAGAACTTTGGACGTTACGATCAATCTATATCTTCCTGTCTTGAAGTTCTTCAATATTTCACCTCTCTCCTTTAGAGGCGTCTTATATGTGATCGAGGGAATGAGAAACTTT
>CABGHH010000068.1 GCA_902158745.1 Candidatus Methanolliviera sp. GoM_asphalt | reverse complement strand
CTTTCCTACGAGTTCTTCTATATCTTTCTTATCCGCCGAACACCTCCCACAGTGGTGGTAAAAGATGCCGTCTAAGGACTCAACCGTCTCCCTGTAACACGGTACGAGTGATTCTACACCACCGATGAGGGCAATATTTTTACCTTTGAGGGACAAACCTTCGAGGGATGAACCGCCGTTCATATCTTCGATCATCGGTCTCTCTTCGATATAATCTCTCCAACAACCGATCCCAAGAATCGGTTTTTTAGCAATTCTCCCGATCAGTTCTTCGTTTAACACATTTATCTCGCCCGCTAAAAACTTGACCTCTCTCTTCAGCTCCTCTATCTGCTCTAATGCCTCCTCTCCACCAGAATTCTCCCATTTTTTCTTCAACTCCTCGTTCAACCACTTCTCCTCTTTCAATTCGAGTGAAAGCTCTGATTTATCCGCCTTGATCACGTCTATCTCGGACTTAAATTGATCTATCTTCCGTTTTGACCGTTCAAAATTTCTCTTCAATTTTTCATTTAATTCCAAAGCCGATCTCAGTTTAGATATCACTTCTTTGTCCGTCCCGTTGAGCGGTAATTCTCTACAAAGATCATCGTAAAACCTTAAAGCTCGATGCTCTCTGATGTGTACGGCATTGAAGACCCTCCCCTCTATCTCACGTATTTTTTCATGCTGGTTTCGCGCGGCAAACCAGATGAGAGCGGCGAGGGGAACATCTTTGGCTACATCTCCACCCTCGATGAGTAGAGAGATATCTTCCTGATCGAGCCCTTTTAACCTCCTTTTATATCGTTCAAACCTCTCTTTCAATGTCTTATCTATGTATTCTGAGACGGAATTACGCTCTGCACACGCTCGAACCAACGCGCCGTGCATCTCAGACTCCGTTAAGTATTGATGACCATCGATCTTCAATTCTTTGAAGATATTTTTCATCTCGATACTGTCAAATGTAAGCCCCAAGACCCTGCAGGTCGTAAAACCTTCAAATTCCCAAATCTTTCTCTCCACATGTATACCTCCATACTTTTAGTTTTTAGGTGATCCTAACATTTATTATATTATTAGGTATAGAAATAATATACCCTAAAAAAGCTCGGTTTTGGATAAAAATGCTAATGAGATTAGATTTTAGGAAAATAGCCTAATATCTTCCTTGAAACATCAATATGTTTGAGTCACGTACCCGTCTAGATTCTGATTTTTTTCTTTTCCAATAGCGTGAAGTAGAAGGTGGATCCTTTTTTACCTTCAGATTCTATCCAGACTCGACCACCGTGCACCTCGACTATTCGCTTCACGATCGCGAGTCCTGTGCCCTCCCCCTCGCTCTTCTTATCTATCTTGTAAAATAACCCAAAGACCTTCTCGTGCTGATCAGGTGGAATGCCTATCCCGTTGTCGCGGACGAAGAAGGCTCCATCCTTCCGATAACCTATCTCGATCTTCGGCTCGGGTTGATCACCCATGTAACTGATACTGTTAGAGATGAGGTTTGTAAGAACCTCAACGATCCTCTCTTTATCAACGTAAACGATCTTCTCTTTTTTCGATTTCGATATGGAATCTTTTACAGTGATCTCGATATCCTTCTCAATGGAGTCCATCTCTCCAGAGATCTGATCTAAAGCATCGTTAACGATCTCTTTGAAGGAGACGTCTTCAGGCGGGTTCGTTATCCGCCCGATTCTGGAAAGTTCGAGCGTATCTCTCAAGAGACGATCCATCTTCCCGGCAGCGTCTACTATCATCAAAAAATCGGTTTCGATATCTTCTCTCTTGTTCTTCTCGATATCTCTCTTGAGCATACCTGCAAAGCAGCTTATCGTGATTAATGGAGAGCGAAGGTCGTGGGCAACGGTGTGAATGAATCTCTCCATCTCGGCGTTCTTCGCTTCTAGTTCATCCTCCCGCTCTTTCAACTCGGTTATATCTCTGAGATTGACGATTGCTCCGATTACCTTCCCATCTACGTCTCTTCTCGCGTGGATGTGGGCCGATACGGGAATTCTTCTCCCATCTTTGGTCAAGATCGTTCGCGAAAGACCGCTTTCGTGCACTCCCTCCATGATCCCTTCTAGAATTCTTTTACTATCTGGCCTCTCCTCTTCCACAAATACTATATTTGCCGGCTTTCCGATCAGCTCTTCCATGGATAAACCCGTCAGCTCTTCCATTGCGGGATTGCAGTAGATTCTGATATCGTCGGCATCGACGATGCTAATTGGATCGGGCGTGGCGTTAAAGAGATCGGATACGTACTTCTTCTCTGCCTTTAATTCTCTTTCTCTCTCTTTTAGTTCAGTTATATCGGTAGCAGTTTCCAAAACGTTTATGATATCACCTTCTTCATCCCTAACGGAAGTGAAATTTAGAATCACCGGAAAAGTCGTTCCGTCCCCCATTAGACAGGTGGCTTCACACGCTGAACGGCCCGTCCTCTTGGATTCTTCAAAGGCGTTTTTGATCTTTTCTACATCTTCTTTTGTATATAGCTCCTCTAATTTGGCCCCTGTTATTTCATCTCTTGAACGCCCGAGTGGTCTTTTTGCGGCCAAATTTGTGGCAATAAGATTACCATTTTCATCCATCAGGCTTGCCGGAGTTGGAAAATTCTTAAATAAAGCCGCATCGTCCATTTTTATACCCATAAAACTCTTTTTCTCCGCCATTGCTCCTCAATCAGATCTTCTATTTTTTAGGATTTTTAAGAAACCAAGATCTTTCCGGCCAATCCACGACCGATGGTGACCAGTTCTTCTCCGATTTTAGTGGTCACATAGAGCTCCCTTTTTTGAAGTGGTGCCATGGTGTCCACAACGGTGAGTTCAACCCCTTCAAAAATTCCAACCATATTCAAATTCGTTTTTACCACTATGTCACCCTCAATCCTTTCTACAATCATCGTGGTCTCGGGTTCCACATCGTTTAGTGATATAATCTCCTTCACCTCACCTCGAGGTATATTTATTAGGTATGGAAATAATCTGCCCTAAAAAAGCTCGGTTTTGAACAAGAGACCTAATGAGATTAGGATTTTAGAAAAAATCTAATTTCTATGGAGGCTGGATGATACAAGTTACACCACCTAAATTGTTAGGGTAATCTATCTAAACCGAAAAGTATTAGGTTTTTTTTCATAAACCGAAAAGTATAAGTATATAGGAAAATAACCTAACTTAAGGAGGTGAAAACTCGTGATAGGGATATGCGGAATTGCATGTGACGAATGCCCTCTACACATAAGTGGCAAATGTAAGGGTTGCGAAGGCGTGCTCGGTGTGTCAGAGCCGATATGTTCGATCGTAAAGTGTGCAAAGGGTAAAAATGTGGTTTCCTGCGCCAAATGTGGCGAATTTGTCTGTCCATTGCTGGTAAAGGGGACTTCGTATGACATGCTGAAGAGCAAGATGGGTGCGTGAGGTTTACAAAAACTTCTATTTTTTCTTTATCTCCTTTTCTTTTATTTGATCTATAATGGATGGAATATCAATATTCCTCTTTTTAAATGACTCAAACTCCTCTTCTCTTATTCCTGTATCTCAATTCTCAACGTACTCAACGGATGTGCTTTCTCCATCTCCGCGTGTTTCTTTTCTCCGCACGTGTGTTCTCCGGTCTCACAGAATATTTCAAAGTGTTCGAGCCATTCTGGATTATCTGGGGCAGATTTTACAAAGCTTACCAGATTTTTTATCTGTCCTATCGTCTCCGAATGTAATTCATGCTCGATGACACAGGCATCTGTATCTGCTATCCATTTTGGCACGCTTATTATCTCCAAAAATGCTCTTATTGTAGCGTGTCGATCACTTATGAGTCTTCCTATCTCCTCTCCCTTTGGTGTAAGTGTCACGCACTCATATTTTTTATGTATGGCAAGTCCCCTATCGTTCAATTTCTTTACCATCTCTACGGCACTCGGCGGTCTAACATCCAAAAAAGAAGATATATCCTTTATCTTGGCGTATCCCTTCTCCTCCATAATCTTGAAGATCGCTTCGAGATAGTCTTCGGTCTTTCTTGAGAAGATTTTTTCCATAATTTAGGGAAACCTAAACATTATTTAAAGTTTTTGGTAAGCCTAATATTAAAAGGGTAATCAAAAATAAAGATAAAGATAAAAAAAACAGCGACTCTAAAATCAGGAAATCCCGGACGGGCATCCTTAATTTTTTTTTTCAACGATCAGTTCTGCCCTATCTTTCTTGATTATGATGACTTTTTCTCCCTTCTTTATCTCCCCTTCCCTGCTTCTCGCCCTCCAGTATTCGCCATCATACATTACAAAACCCGTTGGATTCAGGTCATCTATTGCCTCCGCCTCTTCTCCCTCGATCGTAGAAAAAACCGCCCTCTTATTTCTCGCCTTTATCACCTTATACAGGACAAAGATCAAAAAAACCCCGAATATGAGTGAGACAGCAATGATAGAAGAGATCATCTCGTTGATCATTGCCTCCGAGACATACCAATCGGGGTAGTTCAACGGAATGAGAAATATTCCTGCCAGTGCCATTATTATGATTCCAGAAATTCCCAAAACCCCAAAACTAGGCGTGAATAGCTCTAAAATGATAAGAATAGCTCCAATTGCCATCAAAACGAGTGCAAGATAGTTTATATCGAAGCCAAAACCTATCAAACCCAGGATCAGGCATACCGACCCAACAATCTCTGCGCCATAGCCGGGAGAGACCAGACCGAATATAAGGGCATAGACCCCGACCAAAAGTAGGATGGATGCAATCGTCGGATCCCCTAAAATATCTAAAATATCCGTGACGAAAGAGGCATTATATTCTTCCTTGGCCAATCCTTCAGGTAGTACCTTCCCTTTCACCTCAGATCCCCCGACTTTATCCAATAGATCTTCGACATCCTCAGCTATAAAATCTATCACACCGAGTTTCATCGCTTCCTCAGACGTCAAATCCAGATTTTCAGTTACAAATCTCTTGACTACATCTCCATTTCTTCCATGTGCCAATGCTTTGCTCTCAGCATATTTTGCCAGTGCATTGACAGTTTTTTCATCTTCTATAGGCTGACTGCCGGAAAAGGATATTGAAACGGGATGAGCCGAACCTATTACGCTATGCGGAGCCATACAGGCCACATCGCAACCCTCTAAAAGCATAGCACCCGCGCTGAACGCCCTCCCATCAACAAATCCAATGATCGGAAGATCGCTCCTCTCAACCCGCTCTACCATCAAGAACAAAGAGTCTAATCGCCCTCCATTCGTATTTATGGTCAGGATCACCGCGGAAAAACCCTCTCTCTCGGCTTTTTCGATACCTTTATCGACCTTTTCGAGACTTCCCCCCATTATAGGCCCATCTATCTTGATTAAAAGAACCTTATCGTCATTATCTCGAATGGCAGATGAAGACTGAGAAAAGAGAGAAAAAAATATGAGAAATAGAGATAGAGATAATATTAATATTCGCTTCATCTAAAAATCTCCGATTTTTAGGTTTGCAAATCAAAGAAAATCAAAGATTTGCAATCTATCTCATCTGTTCATTCTCTCGCTTATCCCTGTCGCTAATGCAACTGTGCTTCCAGTATCACCTAAAGCCTGGGTAACTACGATGAGATTCTTCTCCTTTGACACGTCAGATAACGTCTGAAGTTCCCTCAGCCTCATTGCCATGGGATTTTCTTCATAAAGTTTTGCGGCATCTGACATCGCCTTAGATGCCTTTAATTCTCCATCGGCAATTATTATTCTCGATCTCTTCTCCCTTTCTGCCTCTGCCTGTCTCGCTATCGCTCTAAGCATAGTATCAGGAAGCTCGACACCTTGTATCGTGACCGCTGTAACTTTTATCCCCCACGGATCCGTTGCACTATCCAATATCTCCTGTAGACTCTTGTTGAGCGATTCCCTTTCACTGAGCAATGTATCGAGTTCTACCGTCCCCAATACATCTCTTAAGGTGGTCTGAGCAAGCAGACTTGTCGCGAAGGCGTATCTCTCCACCTTGGTCACCGCCAAAGTTGGATCGAGAACCCTAAAATAAAGGACAGCATTTACATCAACGGTGACATTATCCCTCGTTATCACATTCTGTTTTGGTATATCGACCGGCCTAACTCTGAGATCTATCACCTGCATCTGATCCACAATCGGGATGATGAAGAAGATACCGGGACCCTTTGCACCGAGCAACCTACCCAATCTGAAAATTACACCTCTCTCATACTCTTTAACGATTTTTATCGAAGACGCTATAATGATCAAAGCGAAGATAACCAGTATAGCAATTATCCAACCCATAGATATCACCTCAGAATATAAGTTCATCTGTTGCTATTTAACTTTAATGCTTTTATCACGACAAAGGAGCCCTTTCCATGTCCATCTTCAAAGTCTTGTACGGTGGATATATCACCTAAATCTCCAAATATCGTTTGAACGGTCTTGTACTTTATAAAACCCGATTTTTCTAGCAGATCGATGACTTCTTGAGTTGAATAAAAAGTGGCAATCCGATAGAAATCACTCTTCTCTTTTTTTAGCGAATATTTTTTCCCCAGCGAGCTCTCTTTGTCAACGAATCCTATTATAAAATATCCTCTAGGCTTTAAGATACGATTTACTTCGTTGAAAGAGGCTTGAACATCGTCCAAAAAACATATCGTTGTCACCATGAGGGCATAATCAAATGAACCGTCTTCAAAAGGTATGTTTTCCCCTACCCCCTCATAAACCTTTATTCCTTTTTTAGATGAAAGTTCCCTCATCCTTTGTGACGGATCGACGCCGACATCGATCTTCAGCGGAGACGCAAACCTTCCGCTCCCGACGCCTATTTCGACGCCTCTACCATCTGGGATAAAATATTTGATAGCCGAAAGCTCCGATAGATAAACGTATCTGTTCGCCTCAAACCATCTCTCATATCTGTCATAAAATAATTCAAATGGTTCAACCTTCGGCATTTTTTCTTCTGTTTCCCTCCCCCCATATCGGATCGTCACCGAATCGCTCGTGCCACCACTCTTCGTATTCTTTGTAAGATCTCGCCCGCTTTAGATCTTCTCGCCTAAATGAATACTCATAATTATTGCAATAATCGATAATAATTCTATACGCATGGGCGATCTCTCGCACCATCTCCTCACATTTTTTTTGGTTCTCCCTGCATATATCGGGGTGCCATCTTATCATTAACTTCCTATAATTCTCCTTTATCTCATTCATCGTGGCGGTATCGTGCAACCCCAATACTTTTGCCGCCTTTTCAATCTCTTCATATCTCCTATTGCCCACCTTATCACGTTCCTGCACGTCTGTATATTAACCTTCTGTTTCATACTGGCTTCTAAGAGCGATACAAGAGAAAGTTTTAAATATCGATGGCACAAATGCGAAGAACAGAACGATCATAAAATCGCTCGAACACAAGGATATTCCTCTAAATGCTCCGGTAGTGTAGCTCGGTCAATCATGCGGGGCTCTCAATCCCACGACACGGGTTCAAATCCCGTCCGGAGCATCTCTTATCTGGACTTATTCTATCTTCTCCAACGCTTCTCTGTACGCCTTAAATGTCCTTTCATCAAAGAGAACGAAGTTTACTCGCATCTCATTCTCTCTTAAAAAATCTGCAACAGCTTTTATCGCTACCTGAGATGCTAACTCAACTGGGTAGCCATATACCCCCGTGCTTATGGACGGGAAAGAAATTTCACTCAACCCCTTCTTTTTACCCAATTCCAAGCTATTCGTATAGCAATTCCCAAGCGTCTCTTTCTCTCCTCTGTCGCCGCCATGCCAGATCGGGCCGACCGTATGTATCACGTATTTTGCCCTCAAATTTCCGCCGGTCGTGATGACCGCATTCCCCGGAGAAAGCATCCTGCCTGAAAGTTTCTTGACGATCTCTTTGCATTCTTCCAGTATTCTTCTTCCACCTGCGCGATGAATTGCCCCATCTACTCCTCCTCCACCCATTAAACTTGAATTTGCGGCATTTGCAATCGCATCCACTTCTTCTTTTGTAATATCTCCCATCTTCAGCCTTATTATGCCCCTTCCAATCTTTTTCTCCATAATATCACCCAGTATTTCCTTCCATA
>CABGHH010000067.1 GCA_902158745.1 Candidatus Methanolliviera sp. GoM_asphalt | reverse complement strand
AGAGTTATCGGCTTACTTGTTGTGGAAGAACCCACCAAAATGTGTGTTTGAGATTGAAAGTAAGTTAAATCGTGTATTTGAGAATATTGGATCTGAGGGGTTGAATAAAATGAATATCGGATCAATGGAAAGCACGGAGGTATTAGGGAAAGTTTTAAGTTGATAAGGCGAAAAGAAGTTGTGTGTAGATGAGTTAAATAGCATTATAACATAACATCTCCTCAATACGATCTAAATCGTTCTTAAGATTTTGGGCTCGTGTGGTAAAGGATATCCTATTGGGCTTCGGACCCAACGATCCGGGTTCGATTCCCGGCGAGCCCGTTTTTATATGCAATCAAATCTTCGATTTGGTGTAATCTTTGGTCTTTGACCAACGTATGCCACAATTCCTTTCGGAATTTTGAGCACCGTGAAAATCTCTGATTTTCACATGGAATTACACGTAATATCCCAGATACTCGTCTTTTTTTTCCAGAGGTTCTTTCACACCGCCCTCGGAGGCCTTGATCTTCTCGATCACCTTCTCCATCTCTTCTGCTCGCTTCGTAAGTTCCCCCATATCGACTTCTATATCCAAGAGACGGCAGAGCATCTTCAAAACTTCTTGTGCGCTCTTCGGATCGACCAGATATCCGGACGTCGTGCCCATCAAACAGATGCCGTCAAGTCCTCTGAGCCGTCCCATTCCCAAAAGTAGCCCGGCCGCACCGGCGATCCCTCCTCCTGGCTCATTATCCTTGAATTCACCGCCACATTCTTTCACCTCTTCCAATAACTTCTCATCGTTGACTGCGCAGATCACGGATGGCTCTTCAACGATGTATCCGACTCCATATCCACCAAGGGTATAGATCTTATCCACACCATACTTCTCCGCGATATCTAAATAGGCATCGATCATAGCATAGTGTCCTTCATTGGTGACGCTCTGAAAATCCCCCACAAGGAAGAGCAAATCCCTTTTTTCCTTCTCCTCTCCTTTCCACGCATATATCTCGTTTTTTAGGAGATGAACGACAGAATTCTCACCGACGATGACCTGGGGGGGAAAATACTTTGAATAAATTTCCATTATCTTTATTGCGCCCAACTCTTCGATCAGATGTTCAGCAACGAGTTTTCCGACATGCCCGACCCCCGGCAGACCCTCTATGAGGAGGGGGCTTTTTAGATCAACCTTCTTTATCTCTCTCATTAAAATTTCCAATCTCTATCACTCCTATAACCTTTAAACTTCATCTTTCTTCTATATCTTCCATAAGGATCCTCGGGAGAAAACTTGGCAGGTGCTGGAACAGAGGTTCTTCTACCGCATCTCTGACAGAACTCTTTCAGCGTATATTCCTCACAATCATCACATTTACGAAGTTTTGATCTCATTTATGATCTTCTTTCAGATCTTGTGAATGTGCCTTCGCCGTCATTTTTTACCACATATTCTATTGCCTTATCAGAGGCTTTTTTTAGGATAGCTTCAGCATCCTTATAATTTGGGGCCTCCACCACAATCTCATAATTTGGGGAACCTATGTAAAGGATCTCCAACGTCACATCTTTTCTTCTGGTGATCCCTTTTGCCCCCTTCAACGCTTTTTTGATGATCTCCACTCCACCAGTCTCAGGGTATGAGAGCGTGACAAAACCGGATATCTTAACGGAAGGTATCTTTATGTTGGCTCTTGCAACATCTACAATCCCTTTCACGTATCTTTCGTCGAGATCTAAATCTTCAAATGCGCGCTCTCCTCTATCTAAGGCGTCTTCAAATCCATAATATATGCCAGAGAAATGATCATAGAGTTTCATCCCGACATCATTCAGAGCTTCATCTTTCTCATCCCCGAGTTTCTCCGCAATTCTTTCGAGCCATTTTATAGACTTTTGCTCGTTCTTCCATATCTGTATTCTTTCTCTTCTCTGATGATCGTTCACATCTTTTAAAGAGAGTTCTATCCTTCCTCTCTTGGGGTTTACCTCTAAAACCTTGCATACTACCCGCTGGTTCTCTCTCACATGGTCTCTAATATGCTTTATCCAGCCGGATGCGATTTCAGATATGTGTATGAGACCTTTTTTATCACCATACTCTTCTAAATCTACAAATACTCCAAAATCTTGCACTTTAGATACTCTTCCCACAATCAGTTCTCCTTCCTCTGGCCACCT
This sequence comes from Candidatus Methanolliviera sp. GoM_asphalt, assembly GCA_902158745.1. Taxonomy (GTDB): domain Archaea; phylum Halobacteriota; class Methanoliparia; order Methanoliparales; family Methanoliparaceae; genus Methanolliviera. The sequence goes on along the minus strand of CABGHH010000067.1, from coordinate 6,018 downwards.
CTCCTCAAACACCTTAAAAATCACTCCAAAACTTCTGTTATCTCGCCCTTTATGAGCGCCTTTCCCCCCCTGGGCACAGCAAGCGTTCTTCCACATATTGCACAGGTGACTACCGTGGTGGCCCTATCGAATATAATCTGCTCATTTTCGCAGTCTTCACATTTTACCCTCAAAAATCTGCTTCTCACGCTCTTATCTTCCATAACTCACTCCTTTCTTTACTTACTTAATCGACCAGTTCAAACTTGGATACCCTGAAACCTTTCCTGGTATGTGCCTTTTTACACTCATTACATCTATATCTTATATTTACCTTCTTCGTCGGCTTATCTCCTCCCGGAACTTTTGAAAACTTTCCCAAATTACCGATACCCTGCCTTCTACTTTTCTGTCTGTTTATCCACTTTAAGCCCGACTGTCTCCCTTTCTTCACCTTTTCGATACTATGCTCAGTACTTTTTTTGCAATACGGGCAATAAGTTTTTATCTTCTTAGGCATCTTCAACAAAATCACCTTCATTTAATATCAATTTAATTGCCAAACCACTTTTTATCAACATTTTAGCCGTCTCTTCCGGTAGCGTTATTATATCTTCCTCATGGATTATATAACTTTCTCCGTTGCTACCCATAAATTCAGGAATATCTTTAAGCGACCTTGCGAGGCATATCCCCTTCATCTCCATTTTCTTTCCCTTCTTTTTATCCTTCGATCCCGCCACCATCTTATAAGCTTTTTCTTCGTTCATGATCTTTAATATATTCTCTCTTCCACACTTGATCATCTCGACCAATTTTTCAAGCATCTCATATTCCTCCCGCGTCAGAGCGTCCCGATCTGATGTGAGATCACCTTTTTCCGCTTTTTCCGCTTTTTCCGCTTTTTCCGCTTTTTCCGCTTTTGCCGTCCTCGCCGCGGTATTTATTATCTTACCTATCCTCTTCTCAAAGAGAAATTTAGATAATTTCTTTGCGCTTTTAAGTTCGTCATCCAAAAAAAAACTTTTTTTGCTCTCTTTTGGAACTTCAGCCAATTTCTTCTCCAAATTTTTCATATATGCCCCAATATTGGCATAAAGATCCTTTTCAACCCGCTGTAAAGAACTGCTGGATCTCTCTCTATCTAATAAATCCTTTAAAAGGCTAACATCCATACTCCGCCACTCCCCTACATATCAAGAAGACTGCAACAAATTCTGGAACTTTATTCTCCCCCTTTTTTATCTTATATGTATTATCCATCATCTCCACTTCCATATTGCGATCTGAGATGATCTTTTTCTCTTCTTCGGAGAAGATCACTGCATCCACGAGCGGATCGAAGTCGTCTAAATTATCGACCATCCGTGCTATTAGTCCTGATCCTCCATGAATGGATCCGGGTAGTCTTATCAATCGCTTTATATCCGACGTAACCGGTTCGTCTACACTTGGAGATAAACCTTTTATGGACAAATCTTCCACGGAGCTCTCTACCACCCTCTCAACAAGGTTTCCCAATTCTTTCGATATTATTTTACCGTTTCTCGCCATATCGAATATTTTTTCATTTTTTATCGAAGTGAGCATCTTGAATGCGTCCTCCTTACTCACATTCTTAACCAATTTTTCCTTCCTGCCCACCTTCAATTCTCTGATCTTCTCTATCGCATCTTCTTCGTCAAGATCTTTTATGTACTCTAAAAAACTTATTACATAACCCCATACTCTTCTCCCCCAACCACTATTCGCCTCCTCATAGAAGTATCCACTTTTTGCTCCGTAGTCTCCCCTCACCGCTGTTGTCCTCAAAACATTTTTGACATCAAGCGAATTTGCGGTGAGATAATCCAGTATCTCTCTCCTCTCTGCACCCCCCAACTTCAGTATAGCCCCATCTCTCACGTGAACGTGGTATCCTCTTCCGCCGGAAAAGACGGTTAAAATTTCTCTCTCCACAAAGCCAAAATCATCCATCAGAAAATCTTTAAGTTTTACCGCCTCTTCCTTGGCTTTAAGAAGCATCTGGCTGTATCCTCCTCTTCCAATCTCTCCGTCTATATCAAAGATCAAATCTGCCCCCTCCCACCCTTTTTTTTCCATTTTATCTGCGCCAGGATATTTATAGTAAGCAGAAGAATGATATATGTGTGCCGGAATATTCTTTAGAACGAACTTCTTCATCTCTGATGGGCTCTGAAAAGAGATGTGTCTCCTCATCACGATCTTAGGCAAGAGGTAGATTTGGATGAATCCCCATTCCCTCGCCTCAAGTCTCGGGGGCATGCCCGCCAAAAATTCTTCTTCTCTGAACGCATTTGAATAGTAATTCCAAAATATCTTCCCGATGAATCTCTTTGATCTCTCATTCATGGCGACTTAATATTATTTGAAAATCTTAGATTTGCAGGTATCTTTAGACCCAACTTTTTTATAATATGTGGCTTCTCTGATGGTATAAAAATGGTGATGTCAATGCGTGTGGATATATCCGTATTACCCTCAGATGATAAGATTACATGGGAGAGAAGATCGACGGAAGATACAAGGAGATTAACGCTTAACTTGGAAAGGTGCACCGGCTGTGGAAGTTGTGCAATGTCGTGTCCGCAGGATGCAATATCGATGGTTGCCGTGGGCGCGGAGAGTAAGAGCGATATCATAATCGATATAGAAAAATGCGTCTTCTGTAAGACCTGTAGCACCATCTGCCCGTTCAATGCCATGGAGCTAAACGTAGATGGGATGACCTTTGGTTCTCTGATGACGGGTGAGTTCTCGGCAGATTTCGTTGATGAGTGCGAGAGATGTCTCAAATGTCTGGACGCCTGCCCGAGGGATTCACTCATGTTTGAAATTCCGGGAGGGATGATAACTAAGAGCAGGCAGGGGAAGATAAAGCGCGACGAGGATCTCTGTATCTATTGTGCGAGATGTGATGCCGCCTGCTGTGAAGAGAAGATAATAACAGTTAGAAAACCGCTGATGGGCAGCATAGAGGTCGATCAAGATTTGTGTGATGGATGTGGAACTTGCATAGATGCCTGTCCAACCCATAACATCTCTTTCACAGAGAAAGAGAAGATGTGGGATTCAGTCGAACCGATAACGATCGGAGAGGAGGTATCATCCGGCGTGAACATTCTTGTGAAGTACCATCGAGAGTCGGATGAGATAACATTCAACGATTACTGTATATATTGCGGAAAGTGTGAGACGGTTTGCCCGACCGGTGCTATAAAGGTGAACATTGGAGGGGGCACAGATGGAATTTCAGGTCCGTGGAATGAAGCCATAGAGAGGAGAAAGAGTAAGAAGAGGACGGTTCCGTTTAAGGAGAGGAAGATTGATGTCGATAAATGCCACGCGTGTGGCGACTGCGTGGTCGCCTGTCCAGTGAGGGGAAAGGTCTTAAAGATCGTCAATGGAATGGTATGGCTGATAGACGAGGAGGAATGTCAGGGTTGTGGCGTATGTGTTGAGTGTTGTCCTGGCAAAGCGATGAAACTCTATGGACCAGAGATATCGAAGAAGATGCTGATAAAGAGCGTTTCGGCTCTTTGAATGTCTTCTTTTTATCTCTTTTCCATTTTATAAATGACCATTGCTATATCCGTATCCTAAATATTCTCCATCAATCCCATGGCAATCTCCGCGGCTCTCTTTCCCGATAAGAGCATCCCTCCAAAGATAGCACCCATTCTCGGAGATCCACAGGTTGCGTTCGCCGCCATTCCCGCCACGATAAGCCCCGGATATACTTCCCTCGTATTTTGGATGATCTCCTCCTCTCCAACTTCGGCCCACATGCTCTTCTCTCCCATGACTCCGCCCGTCTCCGTTCTTAAATTTTTACCCATCTTCCGCTCCACGATCTTAGCTATCTCGGCGTCGTGACCGGTGGTATCTATCACCACCCTCGCTTTAACGCAGAGGGGATCAACGTGCATATTAGAGATCTTCACGGGGCTCCAGTTCAATACCAACCCCTCTATTCTCTCTTTCCTCACCATAACGTCTTCGATATCCATCAGGTTGAATATCTTGACGCCCGATCTGATCGCTTTGGAGCAGAAAGAGGCAGCGGTCTCCAACGCATCCGCGATGTAAATATCCCTGCATCTTTTTAGATGGATTCCAAACTCGTTTATTATCGACTTTGCTTCCTCCTGAACGGCTATCCTAGAAAACATCATTCCTCCACCCCACATTCCTCCGCCCGCACTTAAGCTTCTCTCAAAGATTGCCACGCGGTAATTGTTCTTTGCAAGATAATACGCGGCGATCATACCAGACGGACCTGCCCCGCCTATGGCGACGTCAACGGACATGCAATCCAAAAGATCTTTCATATAGCTCTCGGCTATTGCCCTCGATATATCAACTTCATCAATCATTTTTTCACTTCACCTTCATCTTAGCGATCTGGTATATTTAATTGATGTGCTGACGAATCGGAGATTCGTGGCATGCATCCAAATCGAAGATTTTTGAGCACTCTCAAGATACCACCTTCCATCCCACATTCGTAATTTTTATTAACCTATAAGTTTATTCTACATTTCCCCGTGTTTGTATTCGCAAATCGAAGATTTGCGTATGCTCAAAAATCTTTGATTTTTAAGCATGTAAGGAAAGATGGTCGGGAAGGAGTTGTACCTAGGATGCATAAAGAGAACATAGATGGTATCTTCGATCAATTTTTAGAAAATACACTAATATTTAGTAATAAAGAGGTGCTCAGGCACTCTTACACCCCGGATTATCTCCCCCATAGAAAGGAGCAGATAGAGAATATTGCCTCGATAGTGGCACCCGCATTAAAGAGAGAGACGCCGTCTAACATCTTGATATTTGGAAAACCAGGAACGGGAAAGACCGCCTGCGTAAAATTTGTTGGAAAAGAGCTAAACGAGGTGGCAAGCAGAAAAGATGTTCCCTGCGCCTTTCTTTATCTGAACTGCGAAATGGTAGATACACAGTATAGGGTTCTGGCAAATTTGGTAAACCATTTTGGTAGAGAGGTTCCGATGGCAGGATGGCCTACCGATAAAGTATATGTCGAATTTAGAGAGTGCATCGAGGAAAGAGCGCAGGCCGTGATAATCGTTCTGGACGAGATAGATAAATTGGTCAAGAGGGGCGGAGACGACCTTCTCTACAATCTATCGAGGATGAACGCTGACCTTCAGAGTGCAAAGCTAAGCATAATAGGAATCTCAAACGACTTAAAGTTCACGAGTTATCTGGATTCGAGAACTTTAAGTTCTTTAGGGAGAGAAGAGATCGTCTTTTCACCCTACGACGCGGAACAACTCAAGGACATATTGAAAGAGCGGGCAAAGATTGCATTTAAGAAAGGAGTTTTATCCGATGGGGTAATCCCGCTATGCGCGGCTTTTGCGGCGCAAGAACACGGAGATGCAAGAAAAGCATTGGATCTCTTGAGGGTTTCTGGAGAACTGGCAGAGCGCGAAAAAAAAGGAAAAATTATGGAAGAACACGTTAAGAGGGGAAAAGAGAAGATAGAGATTGATGGAACAATGGAAGTTGTTAAGACGCTTCCGGCGCAGTCAAAGATCATTCTTTATTCGGTGCTTCTCCTGAACAGGAGTAAGAAGGACGGAAGTAGTGCGGGAGATGTCTATTCTATGTACAAAAAACTCTGTGACGTTGTAGGTCTGGACGATCTCTCTTATAGGAGAGTAGCCGACTTGATATCTGAATTAGACACGCTCGGGTTAATTAACGCCGTTTTGATGAGCAGGGGAAGATATGGAAGAACGAGAGAGATCTCTCTGGCCGTTCCAAGTAAAACAGTGGAAAAAGCGATCACCGGCGATGAAAGAATGAGAGTTCTTATGAATGTGTCATCGAAGCAACATACTCTTTAACAAGTCGTCTCAAATCAACTACTCTGCGATAAAGCATTTGGAAATACCCGGGAGGATAAATAGATCACTGCCAGAGGTTGTAGAACCCCCGGCGTTTTTTGCCTCTCTCCTCAAAGACCTAAGATACCGATGCTGATCAGATTAT
>CABGHH010000066.1 GCA_902158745.1 Candidatus Methanolliviera sp. GoM_asphalt | reverse complement strand
CTCCGTGTTTCCATCCTTCCCACTCATCGACTAATTTAATCCCAAGTAAAAACTGGGACTGGACATTTTGAGGACATTCTGGGAATGGGTATCTTTCGTTTAGGTTCTCTTCGGTGATATGTTCTTTAATTACTCGTCTCATCCAACAGCCATAATTATTTCTGGTCTTTCGTTTTAATCTCTTCTCATTCAAGAAGAAAACTATATCGCTCTTGATCTCACTCATATTCATCTATTCTTTTTTATCGGAACAATTATATATATCTTAGTGAATAATATTACGTGGTGATTAGTAAACCTGTATAGGTCATAAGGAGAGGTGTAATAGAATGGGAATATTATGCGGGGATATGTGGGGCGACTTTATGTTAATGTTGCCTGAAGCGACTGCGGTATTAACGGGGAAAGGGTGATTTAGAGAATGGGTCAGATTTCTATAATGTTTGAAGAGATGTTGGCGGTTGTTCCTGCTATGATGGAAGCCTGCGGAATGGGAGGACTGGCAGGAGGAGGTAAAGCATGAATATTTGGAGCGAGTGCCTTGAGTTTGCTGGTGGTCTTGGAATATGCACGATGGAAACGATGATAAAGATGTTGGGGAAAGGGTGATGAGATGACTGGAACGTTAGGGGCTATTTGCGGATGTTTAGGATTTACTTGTCTGGGTGGTCCCGCTAATTTGTGCTGTTGCCTTCCCGGAATTATGGGGGGTTGCTTTGGTGGACTGGTCGGCTTGTATATAGAAGCTATGGGGATCATTGGAGGTTTAACTGATACGTGCGGGGTGATGCTTGCGGAGTTCCCAGATATTGTGGGGATGTGTTGCGGAAAGTAAAAAAGTTCACGATGATTTTTCACCTCTCACTTTTCCCCTTTTATTTTATCACAAGTAATTACAAGAGAAGATAAATAAATTAAATAAGATGTGTGGCGTTCTCTGTGGCTTACCGCTCTGCTCATATCCCTTTGAGTATCTTCTCCAAATCTCTTTATATGGAATGTATCTTATTAATATGAATTTCTTAAATGCCTTTCTCGGTGTGGAAGGTGCGATCCCTGAAATACCAAAGATGATAGGATCGCTTAACGGGTTATAAGATAAAATGAATATCCATCTGTGGGAGTATCTGGTCTTTTGCGGTCTGCTTATAATGTCGGGTTTCGTTCTCGGTCAGATGTCGGTATCTTCTGCCGATCCTATACCTGTGGGTGAGATAGATTATTGGCAAGGGATAGAGGAAGGTATCGAGGTTATCATATCGGAGGATCTCCCAGAGATCCGAACCGCTTATATAAATAAAGATATTGAAGAAGTTAATATCTCCGCTCAACAATTAAAGAAAGATGCAGAGGTTCTTTGTTCTCAAGCTGAAGGATTGAAGAAGGGAGGAGGAAGAAGATAAATCCTTTACTGGTCAAGCTGACTGTCGGTTATGACTCTATCTAAAAATAATCGGCTTGACGATCAGCAGTTTACCTCCTGCCAAGTATTGAAAACTTTTTCTTTGTATTGGGTTTAGCTTGAAGATCATTCTCTTCTTTCTCATCCACAACTTTAAACTCTTTCGGTTCTCCTTTAATCTTTAACACCTTAACCGTTGATCCTCTCCAGTCGGCAAACCCAACGAGCCTTCCCCATCTATCAACGGTTTTATCCTTCACTCCCTCAACGTCCTCAACCTGAACGATCATAATATAAACCTTATCTTTACCTTATATAAATGTTGTTATTGTATTCGGTGGACGTTGCACATGGCAAGGGATAGGGTGGGGCTTCTGCCATCAAAGAAGAAAAGATAAAGAGCTAATTTAGGGATGGGCTTCTGCACTCTGCACGATCAAGAGGAAGATCCTATCTTTAAACGTGGGGCTTCGGGACTATGGGAGTATGGGACTATGGGGGCATGGGACTTTGGGACTGCGGGACATGGAAGGCGTTTTTTTTATAAAGATCGTGGGGTGCTTTTCCCCACGATGATATTTTTCTTTTGCTTTTATTATCTCTTCCCATAGAATATGGGAAGGCGGATTTTTGGATGGCATTATTATAATCATACTTTTATAATATTCTAAAATCTTGGATTTTTGAGGTGGTGAAAATGGGGCGGTTTCAATTTGATAAATCGGGGATTTCGTCTAATCGAAGATAGGACATAATGCAAATCGGAGATTTGCGGACATTATTATTTTATCCTGTGAATAATAATAAAGTGTGTGGTCGGGGTCTGGTCTAAACCATAACTATAACCTAACCATACACAAACTATATATAGGGGTGGGTTCATAAGGTATCTATGAGTTCGGTTATGACTCAGGGGCAAGTAGGCAATGCGAAAGGAGGAGAGAACCAAAGGGAAGATGAGAAGACAGGGTTTACCTTGTCGGATAAGGAGCGGGCATATTATATATCTGCTCTTCAAGTTTCTAAAGGGATTGTGAAGGATGCGAGGCTTCCAGTATCTGATGTTTTAGTGGGTGAGGTATTTAGGAAGACGGCACAAAATCTTTTCTGGGTGAGAACCGAAGGCATACAGGAACAACAGCGACAGGAGAAGAGAAGGGCAAAGGTTCAGGAGAAGGAAGAAATAAAACCGTATGTTGTGGAGATGCCAGAAGAAGAGAGAAGGCGGATAGAGAAAGCGGGGACAGATGCGGGGTTACAGGTGAGAAGAGAGAAAGCGGAGAGATGCAAGAGCGGGGAACATTACGAAGAGGACGAAGAGATAAGCGACTATAAGGAAGCACCGACTTTAAACGATCTCATTGGTAAAACGATTAAGGTCTTGGACATTCAAGAGATGGCGAGCCAATACGACGAAGGGCGATCCGTTGAGGTTGAAGGCGTTGGATGGGTGGCGACATACTCGAAGATATTGGGGGGACAGATCCAGCATTTGAAAGATGGCGGGAAGCTTCCAGCGGTGGGGAAGGTTGAGAAGAGGCAAAGCAAGAACGGGAGAAGTTATTTTAACTTCTCTTCTTCTTCTTTTTCGGCGGTCAAGAATATAAGATCGGAGTTATCGGCGAGAACGTTGGCAGATGAAGAGGCGGAGATAAAGGAGTTCATGGATTATTGAGGCGGTGGCAATGGTTGGAGAGTTCAGATTATTAGGGATGTATAACGAGGTCGAACAGGCGAGGAATTTGGTAAGAGATGACGAGGAGGAGGTTATAAGTATTTTGTCAAGTGTCTTAAAAGATATTGATGAGATGCTTAAACATTATTGAGCGTGGGGGGTTCATCCTTCCACAATTTAAAAGGTGGTCATAGATGAAGAGAGAGAACGGGTTTATATTCTTGGAAGTGGAAGGCGGAGAGAACAAAGCGGGGGAGTATGCAGATATGTATAACTTCACACGTGGACAGTTTGGATATGGTGATAGTAGTATGGGAGCATGGGACAAAGCGGGGGATCTCTGGGGACAGATAGCGGAGATATATCTTAAAGAGAATGGTAGATATTCCGTTGCGATGGCGGAGGAACAATTCACGGAGGAACAATTAAAAGAGTTGGAGGCAAGAGAGAGATAGAACGGTGAAGGGTAAGGGGGGACAGGAACACACCCCAACCTATCATTGTTTGATGCGTGTAATTGGCTGATGTATAAAGATGGATCGAACACGGGGGGACAAGTTATCTTCAATTTTTGTTTTTAAATCTTGTCCCCCCGTATCCACCTTTATATACCAGTGAGCGAACGGGATTTACCCCTGAGTAATCTTTTGTTTTATAATCCTATCTCGCTTCTTGAGATAGGATGTTTCTTTTATATCAGGACTGCGGAGCAGGTGCATTTTGTTTTTATTATCTTAATCTCTTAACCTTTACTTTTCATATAGGATTCATTGTAAAAATAAAATTATAAGCGATGTGGCATTTAAATTTAAGGATGGCACGGCTTTAGGTTTCTGGTCATACCTCTAAATTAAATTTAACAAAAGAGATGAATTGTTAAACTCCCCGTTCCCCACTTCCCCATTTCCCTCCCATCATTCCCCCGTTCCCCCTTCCCCTACTCCCCCGTTTTAAAAATCCTTGCTCCGTAACTCCACGATGAACAGGGTAAAAACCATCACGAACGACAAAAGATAAAAGGGTAAACGGGTAATCACGCACCACGCACCGAGCGAGCAAGGTCGAGGATGAATGCTTTTCTCATCCTTGACTTTGTGAGCGGTAGGCTTTCGCACAACTGCACGGCAACGGGAGGTCTCACGTCCGAGTACGCTTTTTGCGAGGGCGGGTGTCCTCCCGTTATATCTATCAATTTTAAATGCACCTCTGCACCCTGCACTCTGCCAATAGATTTATATTTATTCAAATATGATAATATAATATGATGAACAACGATAGCGATATTCAAAGACAAGGAATAGGAGGATGGGGTGAGAAGGTGAACGATGAGAAAGAGATAACGGATCTCACGGATGATGATGTTTTTAATTTTGATGGGGATCGTGTAGGTATAGAAGATTGTTTAGGTGAGAACCTGATCTTTAAGGGGATGTCCACACGTCCGTCTGATTTTCATAATGGTAATTATGCAGTCATCGAAATAAGGAACGAAGGGAACGGAGATAATAATATACTGATGACTTCTTCAGCGGTGCTTATGGAACAGATCGAGAAGCGAAGGGATAAACTTCCTTTCCGTGCAACAATAAAAGAACAGAAGAGTGTAAAAGGGTTTAACTATTACACGCTTGGACTTCCGAACCACTCGCAATAAACAAAACAACGGGGAGGTTGCCTTTTAAGGAGGGGTTCCCCGTTGTTTAAAGATCTGATCTTCCGACATCTCGACGTGTAAGGCAAAGGAAAGATAAAATAAATATGATTACTTTAGAGAATCAGATAATTGAGCTTGTGATTCGTGAAGCAGAACAAAATAATGATGCTTGGAGATTAGATTATGATGCACTCCTCCAGAAATATATCAAGAAAGCTTTTGAGATGAAGGGAAAATCAAAAGAGAGGATCACAAAAGAATATCAAAACCTTTTCTCTCGATGGATGGAAGCCACACACGAGGAAAAGAAGATAAACGACTAATCGGGGGGAGTGGGGGGCATTCCACCTCTGCACTTGGGGGGGTTTCCCATGCTTTTACCTCCCTCTGCACCTCTGGACACCCCCCACCCCTCCCTTATAATGAATACAAACTATTAGGATTAGGATAGCCACACCCAAGCCACACCCAAGCCACACTTCACAATGTCATACCATCAAAAATAATCTTTTAACTTTTCTTCGAGGTCTGGGTCTCTTGCTCCCTTTAGCTTCAACGTTAAATATCTCTTTGCTCGATCTTTTATATAGCCATGAAAATATTGGTCATGGGTTCCTGATGCTATCCGTCTGTTAATGTCAGCACGGAGATTATTTAATTGAAGGTCGATTGCTTCTTCTTTATTCTCTCGCTTACCCAACCGTCCCCTTAACTCTTCGATCTCATTAAGCAACTTTCCAATTTGAATATCCTTCTCGTCAAGCTTCGATCTTAATATTTCATTCTCCGCTATTAGATGATAATTCTCATCTATCATCTTCACTTTATCACTCTCCCCGTTCCCACCCCACGCAGTTAGCACGGAAGATAAAAGTCTATGCCTCGATATACCCAAGTTAGAAGTTAAAGCGTCTAACTTTCCCTTCTCCTCTATGGTTGCAGTGAAAGGAACAAGAACATTATCGTTGTATATTTGTGGTCTGCCTTTCATAGTATATACCTTATCCTTACCTTATATATATCTTGTGCCTATCATGAGAACGTTCTCCAGTCCTTCCCCTTCTTCCAGTCTCCCAAGAAATGAGCGTAAGCTTTCCTATATGTTGAAGGATCATTAACAACAAGGGAATACTCCGAGTTAGAATAGAACGCTGACTTTGTATAATTGTGAGATCCGCACACGGTGATATTTTCATCCACCAGTAATAGCTTGGTGTGATATGTCATACATTTATATTTCTCTGGTATAGGTTCAACGATCCGCAAGGATACGTTTTTATCCAACCGATCTTTTAATTCGTTTGTTGATACATTGAAGTCTTGGCATACAACCTTTACAGGAATACCCCGCTCTCCTGCTCGGCATAATGCTTCAATAATATCTTTGTTGAAGAGAAGATATATATCAACGTTCACGCTTTCCTTTGCTCCGTCTATAATGCTAATGAAATCGCTCTCGTCCCCCAGTGGTCTAATCTCAATACTCCCATCTCCCCCCGATGCCATCATCGGCATAATCGAGAAAGGAACGCACACCCCGATAATTACCCCGATCATAAGAACGGAGATCGCTTTTTTCTGGCTGTCATAAGTTGGCTTAACCATTTCTTGATTTCCCCCCAGATACTTTATTATTCAACCTGCCATATAATATAAGTGGATGCTTGTTTGACGTTAAGACGTTAGCTGAAGACTGAAGAAGGATAATTAAATTTAATATCCTGCTTGATCGTGCCACTCTAAATATTTGGTTACCTGTATCACCATGCCACGCACCGCATAGAAGGCAACGAACAATAAAGCGATCTGGACTTCCCAATAAATAAAGAACCTTAACGCTATCACGACATAAGATAAAACGAAGAGAATGGCAACGGGTAATAATTCCATGACAAACTGTTGAGAAGCTTCTGCCATTATCATACCCTCTTTAATCTTCCCCTTCTTCTTCATCAGTTTAGCATACTGCTGGAGGGCAATAGGAGATCCAAAAGATTTCTGGATGATCTCTTTCCTCTGGTGGTGGTCGAGGTCTGGGTGTGCCTCCTTCAACATTCTATCCGCTTGGGCATTATCCAAAGGTTGAACAATTATTCTAATTGTAAAATAGAATCTTGCTCTCTCATCTTTGGGGAGAAACCTCCCCGCTCCGATAACGTTTACGTTATCGGTCTTTAAGGAAAGATCCAATACGTTATTTAGAAACTCAAACATTGAGGGGGTGGTCTTGTTCGTATTATCCGCAAGGAAGATAACCCGCTCCCCGCTGGTGATGATCTTATATATCTCATCTGTGAGTTGATCTTGTCCCATCTTCCTAATCTCGCTCTCATCTTTCTCTTGCTTGGTGAGTTGGCTATATATCGAGATGAGGGCTTGCTTGGGTGGGGTGAGTTTGGGAGTATAAACGATATGCCACTCTGGACGTTCTCGCTCCAGATAGTCCAAGAGATTAATTAAGATCGTGGTCTTTCCCGTTCCTGCTCTCCCGCTGATATAGGCATTCTGGTTATCATCAAGACAGATGAGAAGATCATTAAGAAGGGATTGGCTTAATACGTCCTCACCGCTCACATAAAAGAGAGTAGTATCTTTTGTTTTATCAGGATCAATAAAAGATATAAGTTCTCACCTCCCAGTATAGCAGAACCACCGAGAGAACCACGAGGAAATAAAAGAACTTTGTTTCACCTCTTGAATTTACTTTAACGAACATTAACTTATTCCATACCGCTCTCATCTGGAAGGGGAACAGTCTAACTCCGTCAGGTGTGAACATATCAAGAATGATATGAGAGCAGGCACCGAGAAAGAACACATTAGGATAAACGAACCATACGGGGATTGTTGCCACGTAAATATATTCACTCAACGGATCGGTAAGCAACCACAACGCACCGAATATAAGGGGGGAGTGTAATAGTCCACGTCTGCCAAATGTTCTTCGTATCCGTAAGGATATATTATAGATGGGTGCGGAGATTAGAGAGTTGGGATAGTCAAGATCAGGGAATAATCCTCCGAGTATGACGAGGGGAAAACCTATCGCTGTCAAAGGATGCTTTAAAAGTATGGATGCAACGATCAGCAGATCCACCGCAAATAGAACGTGGACATATCCTTTCATCTCTCATTATACCCCATCGGTATTTTTATTTAACAGTTTATATATAAATATTATTTGATGGGGTAGGCTTCCACCCCAACACTCCAACCAAAAAGAGAGAGTGAGGTTGTAAAATTCTATTTCTGGAATTAATTATATAATTATATAATTAAATCGAAAGATAGAAATCAAAAGAGAGGGTTATCCTATTTTGTAAAAGAAGAGAGGAGAAGAGTATCTTATCTTATCTTATCTTATCTTATCTTATCTTATCTATATAGATATATCTAATCTATCTATCTATCTATCTATCTATCTATCTTCTTTTAAAAAAGAAAAAGAAAAAAGAAAAGAAAGCAACGATCTAATCTTTAATCTTCTTCGATCTCCCGCTATGCCGTTGTATTGTTCCCCCTCCGTGTTTCCATCCTTCCCACTCATCGACTAATTTAATCCCAAGTAAAAACTGGGACTGGACATTTTGAGGACATTCTGGGAATGGGTATCTTTCGTTTAGGTTCTCTTCGGTGATATGTTCTTT
>CABGHH010000065.1 GCA_902158745.1 Candidatus Methanolliviera sp. GoM_asphalt | reverse complement strand
ATCTTCTTCATTTACTTTGCATCCCAATCCCCAAAAGCTGAATGGATACAAGGTTTTAAAATATTTGTGTTAAAAAGAGGAGTCAATAGATAGATTTAAATATTGGAAACGTCATTGATTGTTAATAAAATATGGAAACAAGTGATCGCAGAGAGTTAATAAGACCAGATCCAAAGATGAAGCCTTACTGGTATCTCTGGATGTTCTTCTTGGTTGTGGTGGTAGTTTTGTCTTGGAGCGTACCCATTGCGTTCTTCGTATCTGCCGATCGGCTCTTGATATATCTTCTCTCGGTTTATCTACCGACATCGGTCGCTTTAATTTATACCAGTTGGTGGATCCCGAAATTTTATGAGACGATAGAATTCGATCTGGGGGAGGATGCGGTGCACGGCAAATATGGCGTATTTTTCAGACGAGAGAAGGAGATAAGTTATGGAAGAATCACAATGGCCGGCTTAAGCCATGGCCCGTTGAAGAGGTATTTCGGCATGTACAACGTAACAATACAGACCGCCGCGATGGGTGGATCGAACGTGCCGGAGATGTCTCTGATGAACGTAAAAAATGGACCTGAGATGAGGGATGAGATATCTGGAAAAATTGGGAAATTATCCCAATCGGAGCGGAGGTCCGTCGAGGAGATGATGTTAGAAGAGTTACAGAAGATCAGGGAGATCGTGGAATCGTAATCTTATGCTCAATCTCTCTCCTTCAATATTTTCCTATTTCTTATCAATAAAAGAACCAATTTGGATTTGGTAAGCCTTATTTAATAGTGGATCCATTTGTAGGAACGAAAACAATCGCGGCGGTTGTAAAACACGATTGAGGAGAAAATTTTATAACGATCCTTCAGCACCAGGGTTGGATACACGATGAAAAGTATTCTATGGACAGAAAAATATCGCTCCAGAAGTTTGGACGATGTCGTGGGACACGAAGAGATCGTTGAGAGATTAAAGTGTCTCATAAAGAGAGGAGGTCTTCCACATCTATTCATAATCGGGCCACCTGCAAGTGGAAAAACCTCACTGGTTCTCGCGATGGCTGAAGATTTGTATGGAGATTCCTTGAAGGAAAATCTGACCATCTTCAATGCTTCTGATTTTTTTGACCTTGGAAAAGCTTATTTAGAGAAGGAGAAGAAATTTTTGCGATTTTACGATAAGAAGAAGACAGTTATCTCTGTATTTAAAGAGGTGGTAAAAAAATATGCCCCGATACCACCGTTGAATGCGGATTTTAAGATAATTTTTATAGATAACGCCGAATCTTTGAGATACGATGCACAGCAGGCATTAAGGAGGATGATGGAGAGATATTCAGAGACGTGCAGGTTCGTCTTCGCCACGAGTCAGCCTTCAAAGATCATCCTTCCGATAAGATCGAGGTGTCTCAATCTATCTTTAAAGAATGTGGATAAGAAGAAGATCGAGAGAAGACTTCTTAAGATTGCAGAGAGAGAAGATTTAAGGTTCGTCGATGATGGTAAAGCCGCGATGGAATACTACCTCTCGGATAATTTAGAGTTCGGTATAAAGGTCTTGCAGATGGTATCGTTAAAAGGGCAGGAAATAGATGCCGAAGCCATAAAAGAGTCTGTCGAGGAATTTAAATCATATCTGGACGATCTATTTAAAAAAGGTAGTCGCAAATCTTCGATTTTTGAGGATCCTAAAAATATAAAGAGCATAGTGGAAAGGATCACGATAGAGGGAGGATATGGAGAGGAAGAAATTTTAGAAAAGTTGTGGAAGAAAATACCCGAGATGGATTTTGATGAGAAGAAGAAGGCTAAGATGACCTTGTATTTAGGAGAGGCAGATTATATGATGCGAAGAGGAAAATACGCGTATATTCATTTGGAAAATCTCTTCGCAAAAATCTTTGCCGTGATGGATCTCTAACAACCTTCTCTATCTTTTCATTCTACGGTCTTGCTTCTCTTCTGCGATTAGTATCTTAGTGGTTGAATTATTCGCAAGATTGATCTCTCCTTCAACTGGTTTTACCTCTACATACAGCTCGTATGTACCAGGCCTGATATCTTTAGCGTCCAAACTTATTGTGACGGCGACAACCTCTTTGGGCCCTATTTTTACCGCGCTCGCCCCGAGAATCCTTCCATCTTTTCCACCCATTTTAACCGATACAACGGCATCTTCATAGAAGACCCTGCTCTCGTTCTTAATCATCACACGAATAGCTCTCGATTCACCCTCGATCATTTTTATCGCACTAAACGGATTCCCATACTCATCGTTATAAAACGTGCGTCCTCTTTCGTCGCACACACTGGATATCAAGAGATCATGTCTCGGCGGCTCTGATACGACCGTTATGCTCTTACTCATTGAATCAAAGTGGCTTGTATGATCAGATGTTACTCTTGCGCTTATTATGTATGATTTATTCTTCTTTTTTAGAATGTCATTGTCTCTCGGGTCGTATCTGGGTATGTATCTACATCTCACAGATCGGCTCTCTCCTGGGCGCAACAGAACGTTATCTAACGTCTTAATCGTTTCTTGATGCCTTAATCTCCGATAATCAGGATGATAAATATGAGAGGAATTGCTTAAAAACGAAGTTTTTGGCATGCCACCAACGAAGTTGGTCAGCACTTCGTTTGGCTGTGAGTTCTGCTGATTATCGTGACGATTACAACAACTCTTCAACTTAGTGACCAAGCGGCCATCTTGCTTGATCTCTTCCTGACTATGAGATATATTATCTTTAGGTCTAATCTTGTCCCTCTCTTCAATCATTTCCCCCCACTCACTCTTTATCACGACCCTAACATTTTCTGATGACCCACCGTTGTTCCTGACGATCACGACGATGTCTATAGGTTCATCCAGGATGGGCATTGTTGGGGATACGATTAAATCGACGATCTCAATATTCTTCTGCGATGATGTCTTGGGACCATAAGGATACCCCGCCGATGCCACCGATGCCACAGTAACACACAATATGAGACAGATAAAAACTGTTTTAACAATTTTACCATCGTTCATTTTTTTATCTCCAACAGAACTAAAAGATCATTCCTGTTTCTAATATAAATAACTAACTGAATCTCCTGAATCTTGATCAGATGGTATCTCTTCGGTAGAATCACATACGACATGCCAGAGCATGATCAATAGATGTTCTCTCATGTTTAATTTCTTTGAAAATACATCCATATCTTTTATCCATCCGATTGAAGATTGGGACCCAAAGTTGAAAGAGTGGAATTTCACTGCCATAGCTTAACCAACACCTCCTTCCCATCTTCAACCAAATTTACATCATTCGGTATCTCGATGAATCCATCTGAATTTGAAACGCTCGTTATTGTGCTCGACTCCTTAAAGACAGGAATAGCTTTTCCGTCTCGCACCTTCACCGTCAAGAATTGCCTTCTTCCTAACGTGGAGACGACCCTCCTCGAAATATTCGCTTTGATCTTCGTATATTTCTTTCTGGGCAATCTCGCCATCTTTCTCATCGCTGGTAGAAGAAAGACGTATGAATTTATCAAGCATGACGTTGGATATCCTGCCATGCCGAAGATAGGCTTATTCTCGATCATACCAAACAATGTTGGCATCCCCGGCTTCATCTGTACACCATGAAATAGAACTTTTCCGATTTCGCCAATAACGTCGATCAGAATATCCCTCTCCCCAACCGAAGATCCTGCTGAGAAGACGATGATATCATTTTCTAAAGCCGTCTCTATCGATCTTTTTATATCTTCAAATCTGTCTTTGACGATTGCATACTCCTGTGCGACTCCCCCGTTCGATCTCACCAGAGCACTTACCGTATGGGAATTGATATCATAAACCTTTCCTTCTTTCAGAGGCATTCCGATCGGGCATACCTCATCCCCCGTCGGTAAGATCCCTATCTTTGGCATCTCATAGACCTCAATCTCTCCGATGCCTAATGATGCAAGAACGCCTATCTTTCCCGGATCCAATAGTTCTCCATCCTTCAATATCACTTCTCCCTCTTTAATATCTCCTCCCGCATTCGAGACGTTCTTCCCAAGATGAACAGGCTCAAAGATCTTGACGGTATCTTTCTCTCCCTCGGTATTCTCGACGACAACCACCGCATCACTATTTTTTGGCATCCTTGCTCCTGTCGCAACCTCAACGCACTCTCCTCGATCGATCTCGACATCCGCAACCTCTCCCGCATGGACAGATCCTTTAATTCTTAGTATCTTTGAATTGAATTGGCCTGCGCCGAATGTATCATTAGCAATGACGGCGTATCCATCCATCGCTGATCGATTGAATGGGGGGACATTAAAATGAGCTTTTATATCTCTTGCAAGTATCCGATCCACTGTTAGATCGATTGGTATCTTCTCCCTTCTATCTATCGGCGTTATCTTCGATTCTACGATCTCTATCGCATCTTCGATTGAGATCAGTCTCTCAAAAGGTCTCGTCTTCATATCTCATCACCTCATCGCTCTAGAATCTCCTTTTTTTTTACCACATGCACCGAGGTAGCCTTAAATGAGGCGTATACCTCTCCTCCTATTCTTAATTTAAGATCCTCCGCAGATAACTTCGTTACAGACGCGATCAAGCCGTTATCGAGTTGAAGATGAATGACCACACCAAAGTTTGTTATCTTAATGATCTTCCCTCTTATACTATTTCTCGCACTGCTCTCCTGCATCTTCTTCGATATTAAGATATCCTCCGGTCTCACAAAGATCTTCACTTCTCCTTCTCCATAGTCGGAGACGGCATTAACTCTCAAAAGATCCTGAGTTCTCCGATCCAAAGCACTCAATGGCTCATCGAGCAATAGTACACTTGGTCTCGTTATGATGGCGCGTGCGATCGCAACCTTTTGCTGTTCCCCTCCACTGAGCGTATTAGGATATCTATGCGATAGGTGTGATATCCCGAGCAACCTCATAATCTCATTCGATTCTCTCTCTATATCGTCTTTGGGAATGCCTTTCAACTCTGGTCCAAACCGTATATTTCCGATGACGCTTAGGTGCGGGAAGAGTGAGTAATCCTGATAGATAAAACCGATATTCCTATCTTCAGGCGGATAGGTGGTCACATCTTCACCATCGATCCAGATCTCTCCCTCATCTGGTAAGTGAAAGCCTGCAATCATCTCCAGAAGTAACGTCTTTCCAGCGCCGGTTGGGCCCAAAATGACGAAATACTCGCCTTTTTTAATCTCCAAGTTTATCTCTTTTAGCGAGAAGTCCTTCCAGTCCTTACACATTTTTTTTATCTCTATCATCTTCTAACCGACCTGAATGAGAGGAATATGCCCAGGCAGATGAGCATCAGCAGGACCGCGATCGGTCTTGAACCTGCCAACCCATACATCAAGAATCTCTCGTATATTAGCGTTGATGCAACCATTGGATAGTATGCCAAGAGTAACACAGCTGCAAACTCGCTGACCCCTCTACCCCAACTCATCCCAATCCCAGATAATATGTGTCTGTATGCAATGGGAATCGTGACCTTATAAAACGCCTTCCATTCGGAGGCACCGAGCGATCTTGCAACGTTTTCTAAATGTGGATCGACGGACTGAAAGCCCTCCCTCACCGGATTTATGAGAAATGGAGCCGAAACGAATAACATGGCAACGACGATGCCCGGAATCGCATCGAAGAATTTGATGATCGGGGAGAGAGGTGCTCCTATTAATCCATGACGATGGAATACGGAGAATAAAGCGATTCCCGCGACCATATGCGGAACCATGATCGGGAGATCCACAACACTCTCCACCATCCTCTTCCCAAAGAACTCTTTTCTGGCAAGAATATAAGCGAGAGGAATGCCAAATAAGGACGCTACCCCCGTTGCAAGAAAGGAAGTACCGATTGTTAGCCCTATACAACTCAAGACCTCTGGATCTCTACAAGTGGAGAAAAAATCATCGAGACTGAAGAGAAACTGCGAAAAGATCGGCTCAGCTAGGACAATAATTATAAAAAATAGAATGAAAAAACTAAGTATACAGAAGAATATGAGCATCTTTTCTTGCTTTATTCTCATATTTTTAGCCTTTCCTCTATCCACTCATCATAACCTTTTGCGTCTCCTCTTGTCCAATCATATTCGCGCCAAATAGGTGGTACAGTGGTTCACCATATTTATCTCTTCCAAAGTTCTCGATCATCGTCCGTCCCTCCGGCGAGACGATGTATTCGATAAACGCCCTTGTCAACTCATAATTAATGTTTTGGCACTTCTCTGGATTTACCGCGATGGCAGAATAATAGTTGACCAGATCAGGATCCCCCTCGACTAAAATTTCTAGATTGAGATCATCCCTCATCGTGATGTAGGTGCTCCTATCGGTCATGAAATATCCTTCATTTTCGTCTGCGATCTTTAATGTTGCCCCCATGAACTCTTCGGTCTCTCGATACCAGTCTCCGCCTGGCATTATTCCTGCTTCATCCCAGATTGTCATCTCTTTCTTATGTGTTCCAGAATCATCACCCCTGGAGAAGAATAGTGATCTATTCTCTGCTATCTTTCTGTACGCCTCAGCCGCATCTGTCATGCCTTTTATTCCGGCTGGATCGTTCTTTGGCCCAACGATCACGAAATCGTTGTACATTACAGGGGTCCTACCCAAGCCGTATCCGTCTGCGACAAATTTCTCCTCCGCTGCGGGAGCATGCACGATCACCAGATCCACCTTACCCACCCTCGCAAGATCGAGTGCCTTGCCGCTTCCCGCTTTTATCACCTCGACATAACAACCGTTTTTCTCCTCGAATGGTTTTGTTAACGCGTCTATCAATCCAAGCTCGTAGGGACTACCAGTTGCCAATTTAAGCGTATTTTTATCTTCTTCAATAAGAGGCAATAATTCTTCTGGCACATTACCAACACCAACCGCCGGGACGATCGGAATCTGTCCAAAATCTCTAAATATCTTCTGTCCTTCATCTCCTATTACAAATTTGACGAACTCGATGCCCAATTCCTTGTTTATCGTATTCTTTGGCACTGTTATGCCATAAACGATCGGTTTGCCAGTTATAATCCTCCCAGTAGCGTCCATCACCTCTACCTGTTTATAGAGATCTTTGTAATTCACGTTACTCAAGTCGATCTGTGAGGGTAGATCGACGAATTTTAATCCATGCTGCACCGCAACGCTTCTATATTCAAATGCATAGTCGATCTCATTAGCTTTAACTAAATGTACCAGGTCTACGGATTTATCCCGGATGGTCACCTCTCCTCTTTGATTTAGACGATCAGGAACTTTCACGAGATATTTCCCACCGTTCTCGTCTATCGTGATCTCCGTATTTTTGGTGATCAAGTCGGAAACGTGGGTACCATAATAGATATCCGCGAGTTTGAATACCATCAGTGTCCTATATCCACAGGGATCCAAATTTGGATTTGAAAAACCGAATCTTACGTATGGTCTCTCTAAAATTTCGTACCAATTGTCTCCTTTTATCCCGCTCGCATACTTACTTTGATCTGTGTATGCAAGCACCATCTCATTTTTGGCAAATTGAAGATACCAGTCCGCATATTTGGGTTCCATCATATCTGGAATTAAGCTATAGTCTGCCACCGCAATTACATCTGCGACCTCTCCGATATCCGTTATCTCTCTGACGGCTTTTACGCTTCCAGAGGATTTTCTCTGGAGATCCACATTTGGATGCTGATCTTCGAACTCTTTCTCAACTTTGTCAAAAGGGAGAGCAAGACTTCCGGCATGGAAGACCTTGATCTTGGTCATCTCTGTTGGAGGCTGTACGAACGCCATCCACGCGGCAGTGCCTCCAACTATGCAGATCAAGACTGCAATCAAAATTACCGTATTTTTATTCATGAAAATTATTCCTTCATCATCTCCTCATGTCGATCAACTGCTTTCTCTTTAAGCCATTCCTCTTCTGTCCCAGCCGATGGGCTATACATCTGTGGGTAGTTCTTGAACATGATATCCTTTCTTCTGATTATACTATCGTATCCTGGTTTCTCCCACTTAAAGTCTGGAAGATGCTTTACCTGATAGCTCTCTTCTAGCGGATGTGTTAATATCTCCTCCACGTGTTTTCTCTGTAGCCACGCAAGTTCGGTGAGTTCTTCTGGGCTAATCTCGTATTTTCTTCCCCAGAGCTTCATCTTTAACTCTATCAATCTATTTGTATCCACTTCTGGCTCCCAGGTAATATGCTTTCCTACTGAAGTAGTTGGCTGAGGATAGGCGCTCCACAATTCATAGGGTTCCGGATTTATCTTGCTGACGGGGACACAATTTACCCCAGGTCTCCAAGATGCCATCACGGTTTCACCTGTAGAGATCCTCTGAACGATGATGCTGTGCCCCAATCGAGGATCCATATCGAACGT
>CABGHH010000064.1 GCA_902158745.1 Candidatus Methanolliviera sp. GoM_asphalt | reverse complement strand
GCAATGAAGGTCGCATCTCCAAAAACTATTTATATGACAAAAAATAACTTTTTGTCATAGCAATGAAAGAGATTGACGTATTTGGGCTATTGGACCTACTTGGAAATAGAACGAGAAGGAACATAATTGGTCTTCTCTCCGACAAGCCTTGTTATGTCACAGAGCTCTCAGGGCGTTTGAACGTCGCTCCAAAAGCAATAATAAGGCATCTCAGCCAACTGAACGAGGTGGGATTGATAGAGAGTTATGTGGCAGAACAGAATAGGAAATATTTTCAGATAGTGAATAATTTCTATATCAGCATGATCATATCCTCTCATCGAGTTGGGATCGAAGCCATGTCAATAGATGGAGGGCCAGATGATGAGACAGGAAACATCTCATTTTCGCCAAAATTCGATGAATTATTTGATGAATTAAATGATCTGAAAGATGAGGCGGATGCCATAGGAAAACTTGAGAGAGGCATCGGGCTAAAATATATGTCGAGAGAGC
Source organism: Candidatus Methanolliviera sp. GoM_asphalt (assembly GCA_902158745.1). Taxonomy (GTDB): domain Archaea; phylum Halobacteriota; class Methanoliparia; order Methanoliparales; family Methanoliparaceae; genus Methanolliviera. The sequence continues at coordinate 7,961 of CABGHH010000064.1, read as the reverse complement.
TTATAAAGTTGAGTGAAATAGAGAACCGTATGAACGCGGCGATTAGATCCGTCGAATCCCTCTTGGTGCGCGTCGCAGGAGAGATGTTCGAGATGATCGATGATCTAGAGATGGGCAGTACGGAAAGGAAAATCTTACGGCTCATCGTGAATAAAGAACTTACCACGGAAGAGATAGAATATATGTTAGATCTCTCCAGTCATACGGTAGATGAGAGCTTGAAGAACCTGTGGGAGACAGGGCTCATCGTAAAGAAGATAGTGGGTGATGAAGAGGTTTGGTCGATCATTTGAAAATCTCTGATTTGCAATCACCTGAAAGATCTTTTCGCCTCTTCGATCCCTTTTTTTCTAAGAAGACAGGATTCACATTTGCCACAGGGTTCCTCGCCATCTTCGTAACAGCTCCAGGTTTTTTCGATTGGAACGTTTAATTCTAACGCCTTCTTTACTATTTGGGATTTGTCATAAAAGAGAAAGGGTGTCTCGATCCTTATTGGAGAACCTTCCACCCCTCTCTTCGTCCCGAGTCTTGCCACCTCTCGAAAGGCGTCGATGTATTCCGGTCTGCAGTCTGGATATCCCGAGTAATCTAAGCAATTTGCACCGTAGAAGATGGCATCTGCACCTACCACCTCCGCGTATGCGAGTGATATTGAGAGAAATATCGTGTTCCTCGCTGGAACGTAGGTTATCGGTATTTGCGAATGTTCCATTCGCAAGCGTGAAAATTTTGGGACTTCCATTTTATCCGTCAATGCCGATCCGCCGATCTCTCTCAAATTTATCTTTATGAATTTATGTTCTTTAACACCCAATATTCTTCCGATCTCCTCTGCCGAATTTAGTTCTCTCCTGCTCCTCTGCCCGTAGTCAAAGGTGATCGCATAAAGATCATAACCGATGCTCTTGACATAATAAGCCAACGTGCTGCTGTCTAAACCACCAGAAAGAAGGACAACGGCTCTTTTAGATTTTTTAGACACCTCTCTCATCCCCAAAGACGAGTTTATGTTGCTGTAAGATCACTCGAACGTTCAAAGAATCCTCTTTACTTCTCTTGAATAGCCATTCAAAATCCTCTGGTCTGGTTCTTAAACCCCCCTGTGGTTGAAAGACAACGAGAGATCGCGGTTTATACTTCTTTATAATGTTTAGAGCGTAATCATAATCTTCTTTCGTTCCTATGACAAATTTTAATTGGTCTCGCTCTTTTAAAAGTTCTATATTAGAAAGAAGGGTGCTATTCTCCTCCCCCGAGCTTGGGCATTTCACATCCATACTCACCAAGACGTTTTTAAAGGATGGAATCGGAAAACTTCCATTCGTCTCCAATAAAATTTTATAATCTCTATCGAGTATCTCAATCAATCTCTTACTATTCTCCTGCATCAAGGGCTCCCCGCCGGTTATACAGATCCATCTCCCACGTCTCCATTCATCCTTAATCTTCGCCACGACCTCTTCCAATCGGTACTCTTTGAATTCGTATTTGGCATATCTCGTATCACACCAGATGCAATTTAAGTTACATCCGCCAAGGCGGATGAAATACATCAATTCCCCGATTAATCTTCCTTCCCCCTGATGTGAGATAAAAAATTCACAGATATTTAGCATTCTCCTCTTCGTAAAATTCGGCATAAGATCTTGGATTTTCCCACACCCGCACCTTTTCCACCTTCAAAGAAGGATTCTTCTCCTTTAGACAATCTAACCTTTTATATATCAATTTAGATATATTTTCGCACGTTGGTTCCCCATCCATCACCACCTTCTTCGTATCTATACAATCCACCAATGGATCTCCCCTCTTTAGAACGATAGAATGATCTAAATCTTCTATGATATCTTTTATATCTTTAAAATCGACTAAAAGTCCTCCTTTCTCTATTATCTCCCCGCTTAACCAGACCTGAACTTTCACCGCGTGCCCGTGAACGTTTTCACATTCTCCATTGTAGTCTAATATTCTGTGGGCAACGCTTATATCGACTTCTTTGTATATGAGCATGTGCGAATCTTTGTATTTGAATGAATAAAATCTTTTGGTTTTATCCACCTTCTCCCGCCCGACCAACCGCATATCTAACTCCTATGGGTCCAATTATCTCAAAAACAACGGATGTAGCGGTAATTATTGTAATTGCCATGGATCCAAGTTTTACACCCGCATCTCCATAAGCAGAAAGTTCTCCAGCGACCATACACGCCAGACCGATCGCCACGCCCGCCTGCGATAATATCGTGAATCCCAGATACTTTTGGATGACCGGTTCCGCCCTTCCCACTATGCTGCCGATGTAAGCGCCTCCCATCAATCCGAATGTTCTGCATATAATATATATTATGCCGATTGCTCCCATCACGATCAGCAGATCTGGCCGTAGTTGCAGTCCTGCCACGATGAAGAATATGATATATATTGGTGGAAGAATATCTTCTATGATCTCAAAAGATGTCTTACCCACGCTTGGAACAAAATTGATGAATGTTGCTCCCAGAAACATGCAGGCCAATATCAGTGATACATCTAAAAATTCTGCCAACCCGGCACAGATCAAGATACTAGTCAAAGAGAGTATGAGCATACTCTCTCTACCCCTGATAATCTTTGCCAGATATGCAAATATAACTCCAATCAGAATCCCCAAAATTATTGCCCCGCCAACATCCATCAATGGTCTGATGATCGTGGTGGAAACTGAAGGAGAGCTACCGAGCATAACTTCTACCAGAGCGAGGGTGACGGCAAAGATGAGTATCGAAGTTGCATCGTCCAGTCCGACGACCGCCGTGGCCGTCGTGCTCAGTGGCCCTCTTGCTTTACAATCATGTAAAGCTGCCATCGTACCGGCGGGTGCTGAAGCGGGCGCCAAAGATGCAAGAATCAATGCAACGATCATATCATGCGTAACAAGATATACCCCGATGGCCACAAGGATAAAAGCACCAAAGGATTCACTACATATTATCATCCATGTACTCTTGCCGGCATTCTTTAGAAAATCGGCTGTAAAAGTTCCTCCAATGATAAAAGCAACCAAAGCAAGCGTGAAACTAACTATCATCTTCATCGTATGAGGACTCAATTCTACAAGATGAAATGCGGGTCCCAAAATTATACCTGCAACAATATACCCAACGATTGCCGTAATCCTTAAACTATGGGTTATCCTACCCATGATAGAACCGGCAACTAGCATAATTCCAATCAATAAAATGATATTTTCTGTTATCATATACCGATCCTATGCTACTATTCTATTACTTATTTTCAAGAGAATTGATGACGCCATAAAATTTCTTTAGCAGGTGATGAACTGTCACCTCACCAACAACCTCGTCGTTCTCCACTACAGGAAGGTTTCTTACATTGTGAGTCGTCATCTTATTCAATGCATCTTTTACTTTTTCATCCGCCTTACATACTATTGGATCTCTCGACATGATATGTTCTGCTCTTTCAAAGAGCTCATAATGTAAAGACATTTTATCCGGATGTCCAAAGTACGAAGTTCTTTTCATTGGACAAAAGAGGTTTAGAAAGTCTTTCTCGGTTATTACGCCGACGAGTCTTCTGCTATCTTTACTCTCCACCACCCATGCGCGATTTTTTACAGTGAGAAATGCCGCGGTATCCTCAACCGCCAAATCTTGCTCGATGATGGGAATATTCTCAAGACGTTTCTCCATAACTTCATCGATCTTCTTCTCATAAAATTTATCCAACAGTTCTCTATGATCTTTGGGCATCTCCAGCACCTCTTCGCTTCAATTGGGAGTTTAGAATTTAAAGGTATCTTTTAGATCCACTAAATATCCCCTGTTTTAAATTAAATTAATTATCGCTTTTCCCTGGCATCTCGGCCAGTTCTCTCTTGAATGAAAATTTGATCAAAGACGGTGTTATAAATGTGGTGACGGTGACGAATATGAAAGTGGCGGCAACGAGCGTATCTGCGACGGCTCCTCTGATTACGCCGGCATGTATCGCGACCATCAACGAGACCAACGCCACCTCCATCCTCGGAACGCTTCCCACACCGACCTGAAGAGCTTTTCTGGGCGTGAAACCTCCTATCCTCGCAAATATTCCACGTCCTATGATCTTTCCTGCGACGGCCATAAATAAGATTGCTCCGGACAATGCGAGGGCTTCTGGAATGAGAAAAACGGACAATTTAACCATCGTTCCGATGTGGACGAAGAATAGAGGGATGAAGAGTGAATATCCAATCGTCCTGATGACCGGAAAAACTCTTTTCGATTGAACGGTCGTATTTATGATCAATCCCGCAATGAGGGCACCCTCTATCTGTGCGACGACCGTCTCTCCCGCGATCACTCCAAAGATGAGGCAGATCGCAATTGAAAATGCCACAAGCGTATCCGCGGAATGCGTTCTATCTCCGATATCCATCACCTTTGGTATGATCTTCAATCCGATGAAGAGCGTAATTAAAAAGAATATCGCGATTTTAGCAGATAGCCCGAGCAGAGACCCCGTTCCAACCACTATGATGATTAAGATCAAACCGACGAGATCATCCATCACCGAGGCGCTCAATGAACAAGCCCCCACATCAGTATTCAAGAGACGCATATCCATCATCGTTCTCGCCGTGACGCCTATGCTCGTGGCGGTCAACAATACGCCGATCACCATGCTCTCTTTTGTGGTATATCCAAAGCCGATTCCTGCAAGATACCCGAGGATCAACGGAAATATGACGCCACCTATCGTTGAAAGGACTGCAACCTTACCTGTCTTCTTTATCCTGTCGAGTTCGATCTCCATTCCCGCGAGGAAGATCAAGAATATAATGCCGATATGTGCGAAATACTCGAAAGCAGGAAGTTCAAAGTTTATTATCGTCTTTGGAATGAAGATTCCAAAGACAGATCCACCGAGGATGACACCTGCAATTATCTCTCCGATGACTGCTGGTTGTTTCATCCTCTCGAAGAGATAACCAAGAACTTTTGAGAGGATCAGAGCAAGTGCAATGTCCAATAATAGGATTTGGAAGGGGTCCAACCAAAGGTCACCTTCTATATTGATAGACGATGCTGGCGAATGTGCCAATCAAATCTTTGAGGGAGATTTCTCCTATTATATCTCCATCTTCAGTTACGACCAACCTCCTTATGTTATATTTTATCATCGTTGTTATTGCGTTTTCAACCGTCGATCCTGAATCGCACGCAATGGGTTTTTTTGTCATGATCGACTCCGCCGTATCAACCGTGCCGTGGTACAGAGATCTTGTCATCTTTGATGTGGGTTCATACGTAAGCATCTTTGGGTGTTCCAACATATCTAAAAAGTCTTTCTCGGTTATCACACCGACGAGTTTTCTGCTATTCTTATCTTCAACGATCCATACGTGGTCTTTTGCGGATACCTGTGCGATGACATCTTCAATCCCTGCATCTCGTTCGATTATTGGAATGACCCAGATACGCTTTTCCATAATTTCATCGATCTTCTTCTCATAAAATTTATCTAACAGTTCTCTATAATCCTCGGGCATCTGCCAGCACCTCTTTTCTTCGATTGGGAGTTTAGAATTTAAAGTTATCTTTTAATGCCAAAGATCTTTGATTTGGTTAAATGTAAGAGCCAAAGATTTTTATGGAGAGAACAGGTATGTTTAAAAAAATGAAATTCGTTGGTATAGATGTTGGTGGCACAAATACAGACGCCGTCGAGATAGAAGATGGGGAGATAAGCTATGTAAAGATGCCCAACGAGACGGAAAGTGTCGTCAAGTCCCTAAAAAAGATTGGCAGAGACGCAGATAGAATTGTGGTAAGTTCTTCTCTTCCTTTAAATGTTTTACATGAGGGAAAAGGAGGAGCCACGAAGATCATTCTTATCCCGGGGCCTGGTTTAGATTTCTCTTATCTTGGAAGCACCGTAAAGGGATATGTGAATCACAGGGGAGACATCGTCGAAGAGATCGATTTAGATGAGCTAAGAGAAGAACTAAGAGATAAAAAGGATAACCTTGCCATAATAGGAAAGTTCTCCAATAGAAACCCTTCATTAGAGAAGGAAGTTTATGAAGAGGCATTAAATTTATATAAAGATTCTGAGATCGCCTTAGGCAAGGATGTCCAAGGTCTTGGTTTTCCAAGAAGGGTTGGAACTACGATCTTAAACGCAAAGATTAAAAGATCGGTTTATTCACTTACGAAGGACATAAAAACTGTTTCATCGTCTTTTTTTTATTTTAAGGGGGACGGGGGAATAATTCCTGATTTTGTCGCCCTTGAAAATCCAATGGAACTCGTAAATTCAAGTCCGGCGACTGCAGCACTGGGATCCTATTATCTGACGGGAGAAGATGGACTCGTGGTAGATATAGGCGGAACGACGACCGATTTTGTGGAGATCGTCAATGGGAGACCAAAAATTTCTGAGTACATAACGCTCTTTGGCCATGAAACCCTCGTAAGAAGCGTGGAAGCATGGGCGATCCCGGTAGGGGGTGACTCTTTAGTATGCTTCTCTGAAGATCCTCTGAGGATCGGGCCGGAGAGGAGGGAAAACGCGGTTGCATTCGGCGGAAGATACCTCACACCAACAGACGCATTGAATTGCCTTGGGGAGGAGATAGGCGATTATAAGAAGTCCATAGAGGCGATGAAAGAGGTTTCCAATGACTATAAAAGTTTATCTGATGACGTCATAGATACGTTCGTCGAAAGTATATGCAGAGAAGCCTCAAAGGTGAATCCATCCAAGATCATCTGTACCGGATATCTCGGGAGATATCTTGCTCCGATGATCGGAAGAAGGTTGAGATGTAGATATATCATCCCGGAACACGCCGAAGTTGCCAACGCCGTGGGTGCCGCGGTCTCGAGGATATCCCTTGCGCTATATATGAGAATAGACACAGATAGAGGAAAGATGGTCTGCAACGGCGAGCTTGAAGATATCAAAAAGAGAGGATCGTTCGATCCTGAAGAGATCGTCAGTATTGCAAGAGAAAAAGTTAGAGAGCTCGCGATGGAAGAGGGCGCAGCAGAAGAAGACGTTGAGGATATTGAGATTACATATTTCGATTCTTATGACGTTATCAGGGGCGGCTACAGGAACGGTCAGATATCAAACTGCATAGTTCAGATCTCCCCGGGAATATCGAGCGAGGTGGCGAGATGAGAACGGGCATAATATACCATGAGGCTTATTTAAAGCATGAACAAAGTCCGACACATCCCGAGAGGAGAGAGAGGCTCGCATATACTTTAGATCAACTTCGAGAAGAAGGCATCTTCGAAGACCCAAGAATTGAGATCATCCCACCGAGAGAAGCCCTTTTAGACGAGATCCTTCTGGTTCATGAGAGAGGATACATCGATCTGCTCAAGAGAATGGCCGTTAGCGGGGGGAGCATCGACCTCGATACGAGAGTCTCCGCCGGAATGTATGAGCAGATAGTTCTGGCGGCTGGTGGAGCTTTAACCGCAGCCGAAAAGGTCTTCGATTGCGAGGTACAGAATGCGTTTGCATTGATAAGACCACCGGGGCACCATGCAAAACCGGGCATAGGCGCAGGATTCTGCTATCTGAATAACATGGCGATCATGGTCAAGAATGTAATTAAAAAGAATATGGCAGAGAGGGTAGCGATACTCGATTGGGATGCCCATCATGGAGATGGAACACAGGAGATATTCTATGAGGATCCAAACGTCTTATACATCTCGATCCACCAGGACGGTAGGACGCTCTATCCTGGAAGTGGGTTTGTCGATGAGATCGGGCTCGGAAGGGGAGAAGGATACAATATATGCGTTCCCATTCCACCCGGTTCTTCAGATGATACCTATCGGTTGATCCTCAACGAGATATACATTCCTGTCGTAGAAGAATTTAAACCTGATCTCATTGCGATCTCCGCCGGGCAGGATAACCACTTTACAGATCCTTTGACCTCCTTGGCGCTC
>CABGHH010000063.1 GCA_902158745.1 Candidatus Methanolliviera sp. GoM_asphalt | reverse complement strand
AAACACCCATTTCTCCTATTTTCTTCGCTATGTCTATGATGTGCTTATCATTCACCGTGGGAATAAAAACAGTATTTACTTTCACCACTATCTTCCTTTTCACCGCTTCTTCTATTCCTTTTAACTGATTCCTGAGCAATATCTCAGCCGCTTCTCGCCCCCTGTATCTTTTACCCTGGTAATTGACAAAAGACTAGATGCTCTTGCCGATGTCGGGGTCTATGGCATTCAGCGTAACGGTCACGTTGCCGATTCCCAGCTCTTCGAGTTCGTCAATTCTGTCTGACAGGAGCAATCCGTTCGTACTCATGCACCTTATGAGGTGTGGAAACGCCTCCTTCACCAGTCTGAATGTCTCGAAGGTCTCTTCATTGTACAGCGGCTCGCCGGGCCCCGCAACGGCAACAACTTTGATGTAATGCACCTGTTCAAGCACTTCCTTTACCCGTTCTAACGCTTCCTGCGGTGTTAGCACCTTGCTCGTCACGCCTGGTCGAGATTCATTCACACAATCATATTTGCGCAGGCAGTAATTACACTGGATGTTACACTTCGGTGCTACCGCGAGATGCATTCTACCAAATAAATGGGCCGCGTTCTTACTGAAACAGGGGTGTTCCTGGACTCTCCTCAGTTGCGTGGGGTCCCATGGTATTTCCTTGCCTTCTACTTCTGCTATTGATAGCTCACTACAACCCTTTCTCTCCTCAGTCAAGTTCATAATATCACCTCCTTTAATATACCTGCCCAATCGCTTTTGTTATACATTTCATAATCTCCCTAGATAATAGCCCCCTTCTCTAACAGGTCATTCCTTTTTTCTTCTACCATTTTTATTTCTTTATGTTCACAGGTCTTTTTAAGATTTTCCATTTTTCACGCCTTTGCTAACTTTGATTATGTTGTGTTCCCTGTGCTTGTTCACAATTTCATCTGCTAATCCCTCCAATGCTATGAAATCCGCTTCTTTCGGAACTCCTTTAATCACCACTGGATCCAGTATTTCCACCTTTAAGTTGGGGATCATTCCTGCAAGTTGTTCCACCATCCTGCCGCCCCAACCGTAAGACCCGATTATGGACACAAATTTCAGTTTTGGTCTCAAAGCATTTGCGAGACAAGCCGCATAAACGACTTTTGGATGTGGTCCGACCAAAACAGTGGGTGACCCGATCACAACCGTAGCCGCATCTACCAATGCCATCGCCAGTTTCCCAATATCTGGTTCTGACAGATTGAACTGCTTTACTGTTATGCCCCGTTCAATCAAAGCCTCTGCGAAGTAATCTACCATTTTCTTCGTGCTCCCATGCATTGAGATATAAGGTATAATTACCTCATTCTTCACTTCGTCAGAAGCCCAATCCCTATAAGCATTGAGAATAAAGTCTGGTCTATCATAAGCGGGACCATGACTTGGTGCGATTATCTCTATCTCGAGATCTTTTATCTTCTCAATATTTTTCCTGATAATTGTCCGAAATGGCATCATAATTTCCGCATAGTATCGTTTGGCTGCCTCATAGACTGTCGCCTCATCGGTCACAAACAAATCGCTGGTTGCGAGATGCGAGCCGAGAAAATCGCATGTAAAAAGTATCTTGTCTTCTCTTAGATATGTCAGCATCGTCTCTGGCCAGTGAACCCACGGTGCATGGATGAACTCCAGCGTTTTGTCGCCCAATGACAAAGTCTCCCCATCAGTCACGGTTATGAACTTATCCTCGGGTATTAAGAGCAGATCCATAAGAAAACCTTTGCATTTTGGTGTGCAAACAACCTTAGCACTGGAATATAAGTCGAGTATCCGTGGTAATGACCCTGAATGGTCCTGCTCGGCGTGATTGGCAATGACATAATTTATATCCTCAGTACCAAGCTCTTCAACATTTTTTACCAGCACATCCATCATAGTTGGGTCCACGGTATCTATCAACGCCGTTTTTTCGCTTCCTTTTATCAAATAGGAATTATAACTCGTTCCATCTGGTAGCGGGATTAGTTCGTCAAATAACCTTCTGTCCCAATCCACAGCACCAACCGAATAAATATTTGGTTTCAGTTCTCTGACACCCATTTTATTCCTCCTCCTTTATAAATTCCTCTTTTCCTACACCACAAGCTGGGCATACCCAGTCATCGGGTAAATCCTCAAACTTCGTCCCCTCCTCTTCCTCATCATATATATATTCACATACGGTACATTTCCATTTTGACATTCTTCACCCACCTCCTTATTTTATCTTCTCGGCAATTTTCTTGCCAAACTCTCGGCATTCTTCCAGACCCTTTTCGGTTGGTCTGCGATTTATTCTCAGTCCAGGTTCTATCACGTTCATCCCTGCGAGATTCTTCATCGTTTCTGTCAGTATCGCAATCGATTCGCCACTCCAACCGTAAGACCCGAATGCCGCACCAACCTTTCCTTTCAAGTCCACTTTATCCATCTCGAAAAGAAAGGTCTTCATCGCTGCAATCAAACTACGAACATACGTCGGAGAGCCGAGAACTATAGCATCCACGTCTTTGAGGTCATCCGCATTTGCACGTGCCCCTTTTTTCAATCCGACTTCAACACCCGATTCTTTCAAGCCGGTTTCGATTGCTTTTGCCATCATTTCGGTATTGCCCGAACGTGTTTCATAAATTATTATTGCTTTTGCCATTTTGTCCTCATCTCCTTTTAGAATACTAAGGTATTCAAGAGCGTATGTGCAAAACACATTGGTTCTCCGTTAAATGCAAAGATAGCTACCTTTTTGTTCATCTTTTTACGCACCCCCAGCTTCAGAAGTCGCCGGTGGCGTAAATACCCGTGCTGCCAGTTCTTTGTCCACCATAAGCAAGCCATTGCCATCTTCTCCCACGAGTTTCAACCTGGCAATGATTTCATTGTCATTGCCTTCCTCTTCTATCTGTTCAGTAACGAACCATTGAAGAAAGATGTTTGTAGCGTGGTCTTTCTCCGCGATAGCGAGGTCAACGAGCTCATTGATGCTCTTCGTGATGAACTTCTCGTGCGCCAGAGTCTTCTCAAACATATCCATAGGCGACTCAAATTCGGTAAGCGGCTGTTCAATCGCCATGAGCTTCACCTGCCCACCCTGGTCATTGATATAATCGTAGATCTTCATCGCGTGCACCATCTCCTCCTGATACTGCACCATGAACCAGTTGGCAAATCCTTTCAGTCCGGTGTATGTGCTGTATGCCGACATCGCCATATACAGATACGCGGAATACATCTCCTTGCTGACCTGTTTGTTCAGCGCCTCTGCCATCTTCTCGCTTAGCATCTTATCGGCCTCCCTGTAGCTTCTTGTGGCAGAACCACCAATCGAAGCATTCGTATTGTTTGCTCCTTTCCTTCGCGGTTTGCTCATCTGATGCTGGCGGAATTATCACCTCATCACCAATCAACTCGTTGTTAGGCCAATTTGCAGGTATCGCCACGCCGTGTTCATCGCCTGTTTGAAGACCTTGGACCATTCTCAAGATTTCATCCATGTTCCTGCCGAGTTCCTGTGGATAATAAATCATAGCTCTCATTATTCCCTGCGGGTCAACGGCAAATACTGCCCTAACCGTATTCGTGCCCTTGTTGGGATGGATGAGCCCCAACATCTTGGCAACTCTACCGGTGTCGTCCGCGATTACTGGAAACTTTATCTCCACATCTAAGTTGTCCTTTATCCATTCCACCCATTTAATGTGGCTGAAAACCTGGTCTATGCTCAATCCTATCAGCTCGCAGTCGAGTTTTTTAAACTCTTCAAATCGTCTTTGAAAAGCCACGAACTCCGTCGTGCACACTGGCGTAAAATCAGCAGGATGACTGAACAGGACAAACCATTTGCCCTTGAACTCATCTGGCAGTTTCTTCTTTCCATGTGTTGTTTGTACTTCCATATCCAGAAATTTTTCCCCAATCAGGGGCATTCCTCCTTTTTCTTCCATTTTTCATTTTCCTCCTATTCCATTTCAAATTTTAGACCTTCAGCTACGGATCGACCCAACTCCGGGTCAGCCTTTGTCAGGTTATCAATCACCCGCTGCTGAATCGGTTTGTCTATGTGCATAAGATCCGCAATGAGGTTATCTACCAGATGTTCCTGGTCCATCTTGCTCAAGGAGCGATATCTCTCTCCTGCCTGTTCGAAATCATTCGTTATGCCCATCTTGCGCCGAGTTACTTCCCCCTCTACGCGATATACACGAGATGTACCCGCCGGAGCCTCCATAGGCATACCACCAGCTAAGCTATTGGGCTCGTAATTGACCGGCCCACTGAAACTTCCAGACTGCATGGCTCCATCGCGCTGGTTGTTGTCGACTGGTACCAGAGGGCGGTTGATGGAAAGTTGCAGGTAGTTCGCTCCCAACCGATAGCGCTGGGTATCATTATAGGAGAATGTTCGACCCTGGAGCAACTTGTCATCGGAAAACTCGATCCCGGGAACAATGCTGGCGGGACAGAAAGCTGCCTGCTCCACTTCGGCGAAGAAGTTTTCGGGATTGCGATTGAGCACCATTTTGCCTACTGGCATCAGCGGGAATTTGTCCTCAGGCCAGGTTTTTGTTGCATCGAGTGGATCAAAATTTTGTTTCAATTCGTCAGCAATATCCATCAACTGGACATTGAGCTCGTACTCAACCTCTTCGCCGCTGGCGATCGTATCCCAGAGATCACGAGTAAGGTAGTCGGGGTCGCCACCTGCCAACCGTGCTGCTTCATGACGGTCAATGTTATGGACACCCAATTTTGGTTTCCAGTGGTATTTTGCATACATCGCCTTTCCTTCGGCGTTCACCCACACATAGGTATTGACACCAAAACCTTCCTGCATCCGATAGCTTTTGGGCGTCCCTCTATCGGAAAAAAGCCAGGTAATCATGTGGGTTGACTCAGGCGTTAGAGATATAAAATCCCAAAAGCGGTTATGCGCGGAAGAGGCGGATGGGATATTGCTATTCGGTGCGCCCTTGAAGGCATGAACCATATCCGGGAACTTGATGGCGTCCCGGATGAAAAAGACGGGCAGGTTGTTCCCTACAAGATCGTAGTTTCCCTCCTCAGTGTAGAACTTAACGGCAAATCCACGGGGATCACGCACGGTATCAGCAGATCCACGTCCACCCGTTACAGTTGAAAATCGAACAAATACAGGAGTCTTTTTATCCGGATCCTGAATGAACTTCGCCTTCGTATAAGGTTCCATGCTCTTGTAAACCCGAAAGTAGCCGTGTGCCCCTGCTCCCTTGGCATGGACAACCCTTTCGGGGATACGCTCCCTATCAAAATGAGCCATCTTCTCGATAAACTGAACGTCTTGTAGCAACACTGGACCGCGTTCGCCAACGGTCAACGAGTTCTGGTTGTCCGTGATCGGGACACCTTGATTCGTGGTCAAATATCTTTCTTTTTTTTCTTTCATGATGTCTTCCTCCCTTGGTACATTTATTACTTTCTAACTTTTAAATGGGTTAAGTCCTATCAGCTCGCAGTCAAGTTTTTTAAACTCTTCAAATCGTCTTTGAAAAGCCACGAACTCGGTCGTGCACACGGGTGTAAAATCCGCAGGATGATTGAACAGGACAAACCATTTGCCCTTGAACTCATCTGGCAGTTTCTTCCTTCCATGAGTTGTCTGTACTTCCATATCCGGGAATTCTTCCCCAATCAGGAGCATTCCTCCTTTTTCTTCCATATTTCATCTCCCTCCTATTCCATTTCAATACAGTTTTGCCACATACCGTGGATATTGCAATATGCGAGCGCACAGAAAGCTTTGAATTCTTCTACAGGCACTTGAAACCTGGCGTTTGGATTGGTATAACCTGCTGCGAAAGCTGCTCTCCCGAGACAAACCACCTGTCCATCCTTCTTTACTCCATACAGCTCTATCCACGCAATATGGTGCTCCACTGTGTTGGGATGCGGGACATCCTTACCCACAACTACACGTACAACATCCACGTCTTCTCTTCCTCGTCCCTTGCCAATTTCAATATAAGGGACGTGCTTCTCCTTACCTTCGGCTTCTGCGCCTTTCAACAAATCTTCAAATTTCATTTTTATTACCTCCTTATTTCTTTCTCCTTCTTACCAAATAAGCCACAACTAAAAGGCTTATTAATGCAAACAGCACCTCAAAACCAGGCACTCCTTCGCCCGGTTCTTTCCCTACTTCTATCGTGCCTTCTGCACTTGCCATCTCTATCACCGGTGCAACGACCACGCCCTTACCAAAGATCGAATCCAGTAGCTTCTGCGATGCAGAACGATAGTTCAACTTTGCCTCCACTGTGATTGGACCCATTACATCCTCGGGAATAGCAAAATTATACTTCTCAACTCTGGTCTCCTTTGGAAGTATCCTGTTATCAGAGAGCAAGGATTCCGCCTCCCAGACTTTAATCGTTGGTTTCCCGGATGCATCCGCGAGCACTGCATGATACATCACAGCATCGTGGTCCACCTCACCCTCAGAATCAAGCCCCCCTGTGTGGAAAATTTTCTTTCCCGCGGCATCCTTTGCCAGAATCTCTATCCATGCCTCTCTTGCCTCTGTAAGACCTGTTGGAAGCTTGTGCCCTGCTCCTATGTTTGTGACTTTTACCGTAATTCCGGCTTCATTATCCTTCTTTTCGATTTCCAGTTCGAGCGTTGCCGCGGACTTTAACCGTTCTTCTGCCATTCGCTGGTGCACTTCTGAGCCAATAACCCCAGTTACCACAGCGTTACCGCCTACAAAGTAATGTGTATAGACATGGTCCCTGTCAGGTCCTATAGAAGATGCCTTGCCGGGATTTGCCTCGAAATGCGTGATACCCGGCGTCATGTGGCAGTCCTGACAGTGTGTGGTCGTTTCAGGGTCACCCGTATTGTAAGGTCCTTCCTTCCACTCGGTATATGTCTCCTCTATTGGAATTCCGGTCACAGGATGGTAGACCTCGTGGCACATGCCGCAGAACTCCGACTTTGTGTGAAGGTCTGAGAACATACTTCCGTGATACGGTGATTTGGAGTCATCATAAGGACCTCGCTTAATCCCATCCGGGGAGACCATAAAAGCACCGTTTCCTATACCCGTGGATTTATTGACACTGTGGCAGAAATCGCACTGTATTCCCTTCTTCGATACCTCACTCAGGTTTTCATGTCCAATTGGAGGGACTTCACCCGCGAGAACGCCGATTGGCGTGTGGCATCGTGCACAGTAGGTGTCGGTTAGACCATCGGTATCCGCAGAAGCGATTTTTTCTTCCGCCAAATAAACAGGGTCGGTGTATGCTATTGAATGCATCGAGCCGTCCCATTGATTGTATATTTCTGCATGACAGCCTTTGCATACTGTTGGATCATCGAAATCAGATGATTCAATTGCTCCGGCAACCATCGAACCCGTTAATAAAGTACAGGCAATCGCAGCTATTACAAGAGATATTATACCCCTCATTCCATCATCTCCTCAACTTCTTTTTTACCATGCTCCAGTTCCTCGACCTGCTCCGTGTCTTCTTTTAAGAGCAGTGCTTGAAATTCACCCATGTGTGTTTTTTCTTCCTTCGCTATATCCAGGAGAACCTTTTTGACCTCTTCTCGCTCCGCCATTGCCGCGAGTTGCTCATACAAATTCACGGCATCCAGTTCCGCTATTATCCCCACACGCAATATCTCCCTATCCCTATTCTCCCTACTCACCTTTTCCAAATCTATCGGTATTTCGGATAACATGTTTACACCTCCTACTTCGTTCCTTATAAATTTTTCCATTCTGCGACTGAAGCCTATGATTTCGCTCGCCAAAATCACTGCTGTATATCACTATCAGCTCCATTTTACAAATATAATTTATATAAGGGAGGGCGTCGTAAGTTAATTACGAGGTTTGTTACCCATTTTCATTGTGATGCCAAAAGGGCAAAACCAAAGATGAAAGAACAGGCAAGACAGAAGATTAAAGAACTCGTAGACCGATTCCGTACGAATATAGACGTTTACAAAAAATCAACATATAACGAAACACAGGTAAGGCGGGAATTTATTGACCCTTTCTTTGAAGCGCTGGGCTGGGACGTGAGCAATAGGCAGGGGTATGCTGAACAATACAAAGAGGTCGTTCACGAAGACACGATAAAAGTGGGGCGTTCGACAAGAGCACCGGATTACAGTTTCAGGATTGGCGGTCAGCGTAAGTTCTTTGTCGAAGCGAAGAAACCTGCGGTGAACATAAAAGAGGACGTCAGCCCGGCATACCAATTGAGGCGGTATGCGTGGAGTGCGAAACTGCCGTTGTCTGTCGTAACGGATTTCGAGGAGTTCTCGGTTTTCGACTGCCGAATCAAGCCCAATTCAAACGACAAATCCAGTGTGGGGCGGATTTCATACTTCACGTTTGAGGAATATCTCGACAGCGATACGTTTGATGCGATATACGATGTCTTTTCAAAAGAAGCGGTGCTCAAGG
>CABGHH010000062.1 GCA_902158745.1 Candidatus Methanolliviera sp. GoM_asphalt | reverse complement strand
CAAGGGAGATAGATAAAAATGGAGGAAAGGGAAAACTCCTCGGAATGCCGATCGCTGTAAAGGACAATCTCTCCACGAAGGGGATAGAGACAACCTGTGCCTCAAAGATCTTAAGGGGATACGTTCCGCCTTACGACGCCGCAGTGGTCGAGAGATTGAAAGAGGAGGGTGCAATAATCGTTGGAAAGACGAACATGGATGAATTCGCAATGGGTACTACCACGGAGACGAGTTTCTTTGGTCCGACGAGAAATCCTTGGGATGAAGATAGAGTTCCCGGAGGTTCTTCTGGTGGAAGTGCCGCAGCGGTAGCATCTGGTGAATGTATAGCCTCTTTAGGAACGGATACTGGTGGATCTGTCAGGTGCCCCGCATCCTTCTGCGGAATATCAGGAATAAAACCGACCTATGGCTTCGTATCGAGATATGGATTAATAGCTTATGCCAATTCCCTTGAATGCGTGGGAATGATGGGTTCTTCCATAGAAGACGCTTCTCTTCTTTTAGATGTCATATCTGGAAAAGACTCGAGGGATTCCACCTCTATAGATCCGGCTCTCTATCGAAGATCCTCAGAGAAGTTTGGAAAGATCGGAGTTTTGACACAGTTCTTTGATGGGGTGGAAGAAGATGTTCTTAAACATGTATGGAATGCAATCCATAAATTGGAGGATCTGGGCATCGAATACGAGGAGATAGATCTTCCAAATTTGAGATATGCCCTCTCTTCTTATTATATCATCGCGATGAGCGAGGCATCCTCCAATCTGGCGAGATATGACGGTGTCAGATATGGCTTGAGGGGAAAGGATCTCGATTGGGATACGACCTTCTCCAGGATAAGAGCCGAAGGCTTTGGGAAGGAGGTGAAGAGAAGAATACTTATGGGAACGTTCTCTCTATCCGCGGGATACTACGGTAAATATTACCTGAAGGCGTTGAAGGTGAGAAATTTAATAATAAAAGATTTTGAGGGGGCATTCAGGAAAAGGAAATTAGATGCGATCGTTTCTCCCACAATGCCCTATAAACCTTTTAAGCTTGGTGAGAAGATAGAAGACCCAATCTCGATGTATCTATCTGATATATATACTGTTCCAGTAAATTTAACGGGCCTTCCATCTGTTTCTATACCATGCGGGTTTTCAGAAGGGCTGCCAATAGGCATACAGCTCATCGGAAGGGCTTTCGATGAGGAGACGATAATAAATATTGCTAAAATTTATGAAGAGAATACAGATCATCAGAAGAAGGTATCGGGGTTGCTTTAAATGAAGGGTGGGCACCCTTTCAACCTGCGTGCACCTTCGGTAGCACTTTAAAGAATGAGAGATAAAAATCGGAGATCCCGCTCCGATGAGCTGGTCGAAACGGCGTTTGGAAAAAGAGAAAATATTATATTCGGTTTGATCATACGCTTACCAAGATCAGAAATGATGTCGAGGAGACTTAAAATTTTAGTGGTTTTAATGCTCATCGCGGGATGTATTTTCCCTCAAATTGGAAATCACTGTGATGCACACGAGGAACAGCTAAATACAGTGGTTTCAATAGCTCCGCATGGGTATCGAATTTTTCGATCGATCTGTTTGGCATTTTGCCTGAAGATTACCCTGAATATGTAATATTTATAAAGACAGATGGACATCCAATAAATTTGAAGATATTGGATAGATGGGATTATATACAATTTGTAAACGGAAAGTCTTTATAAGTATTGGAATGGAGGAAAATATATGCTCGAAGGAAGTTATACCTTCCATCCTCCCCATAGCGATTTTAAATATTACGTTATTTTAGAGAATCCGATGAACTGTGTAACTGATGTTTATATACGAATTAAAAAATATGACGAGAGGAAAAAATATGAGAGCAAGATTAATAAATTTATGTGGTGATTGTAATGCTATGGGTTGTCTATGCTGGGATCCTCTTATTCGCCGTTGTGCGCCTCTTTTTCCGGATATGATGGGGAGATTGGGTTTATATTTACAAAATGATTTGACAAAATGATTTAGAGGAGAATTCGACATGAACATCATTATACCATTGTGTTGCCCTGATGCGGATGTATGTGCATATTGTGTGGAGAGTATTCTTAGAGGAATTAACGTCTTCCTCATACAGTTTAAGTGAATAATTAACCCCGGATATCTTGCCGCCGGAAGCAGGATAAAAATAGAGAAGAGATGATCCCGCATTTTAGAATTCTTATCTTTCGTAAAATTCATCGCGTGGATAAATGCCGCCATGACATTCTTTGAAGAATTTTACGTATTGATTTATGATCAAGCACATATAAAAAACTATATATACGCAAATCAAAGATTTTCGACGACACCCTTTCAACCTGCGTGCACCGAAGGTGCACAAGGGAATAAAGAACCGTGAGGTTTTTAAATGAATAACGTCATGATAGGATTAGAGGTTCACGTACAGCTCAATAAACTCAAAAGTAAACTTTTTTGCGGCTGTTCCACCGATTATCAAGATGATGAGCCAAACACGCACACCTGCCCGGTCTGTTTGGGGTTGCCCGGTGCTCTTCCTGTGATAAATAGAAAGGCGGTCGAATGTGGAATAAAGGTCGCTTTGGCTTTAAATTGTGAGGTATTGGAGCAGACGCTATTCTATCGAAAGAACTATTTCTATCCCGATCTGCCGAAGGGATTTCAAATATCTCAGTATGATTTTCCGCTGGCAGTTGATGGTAAAATGAGCATAGAGACGGATCGCGGGGAGAAGATCATCCGGATAAATAGAGTCCACATGGAAGAAGACCCTGCGAGGATGATCCATGAAGGAGGAATACAATATTCAAGACATTCTCTGATCGACTACAGCAGATCAGGAATGGCTCTGCTCGAGATTGTGACGGAACCAGATTTGAAGAGTCCAAAAGAGGCAAGAAGATTTCTCGACAAATTGAGAAGTATCCTTGAATATTTAGACGTCTTCGATGGAGATTTGGAAGGTGCAATGCGTGTAGATTCCAATATCTCTTTGGCAGGAGGGGATAGGGCAGAGGTAAAGAACATATCTTCCCACAAAGGCGTGGAAAAAGCTCTCTCTTACGAGGCAACGAGGCAAAAGAATCTTTTGAGGAGAAACATAAAAATTATCCAGGAAACGAGGCACTATAACGAGGAGAGGGGCATAACAATCTCCATGAGGACGAAAGAGGGAGAAGAAGATTACAGATATTTTCCGGAGCCTGATCTGCCTCCAATGAGCGTTAAAAGCTGGACAGAAAGGTTAAAAGATGAAATTCCAGAGCTTCCGGATGCGAAGATACGCAGATTCGTCGAAGAATATGGGGTAAAAGAGAATCATGCGAGATCGCTGACGTCAGATATAGAGATCGCAGATTATTTTGAGATTGTCTGCAAATCTTCGATTTGCACGATCCCACAACAAAAAGACGTCAGGAGGGCAAGAGAGATCGATCCAAATATGGCAGCAAGTTGGATCGTGGATGTTCTTAAAGGAGAACTAAATTATAGGGAGATGAAGATAGAAGGATCTCCACTCACCGAAGATAAGACGATAGAGATACTCAAAGATCTTTCTTCTGGAAAGATAACGGAGAAGAACGCGGTTGAGACCATAAGGGAGATACTCGATAATGGCGGGAATCCAGAAGAGATTGCGAGAAGGAGAGGATTTGGCAGGTTAGACAGAAGTGAAACCGAGATATTGGTCAAAAAGGTAATAGAAGAAAATCCAAAAGTCGTGGAAGATTATCATAAGAAAAAGAAGAGAGCGCTAAATTTTTTGGTTGGGAAGGTGATGGCACTTTCCAAGGGAAAGAGCGGCCCTAAGGATGTAAACGAGCTGTTGGAGAAATATCTGTGCGAAGACTGATCGTAACTGAGAAGAACAATACAGCGAAGAGGATAGCAAACATTCTCTCAGGCGGCAAGGAGAAGGGGAAAAGAATCACGAGTTCGAACGTCTATACGTTCTCAGAAGATGGGACATTTTCAAATACCACCGTTATGGGGTTGAGGGGGCATATCATAAATATAGACTTTCCCGCGGATAAAAAGAACTGGAACGCCGTAGGGCCTGAAGAACTGGTCTGGACAGATATAGTAAAGAAGCCGACGGAGAAGAAGTATGCAAACGCATTGAAGAAGCTTGGGAGAGATGCAGAAGAGGTAACGATCGCCACGGACTATGATCGGGAGGGTGAATTGATAGGTGTGGAAGCCCTGGAGATCATATCTTCCGTAAATAAGGAAGCTAAATTCGATCGAGCGAGATACAGTGCGATAACAAATGATGAGATAGAAAAAAGCTTCTCTAATCTTGTGGATATAGACTTCAATCTGGCACAATCTGCCGATGCGAGAAGGGTAATCGATCTCGTGTGGGGTGCAAGTCTGACGAGATTTCTCTCCCTCTCATCCATGAGGCTTGGAAATAATTTTCTTTCCGTAGGAAGAGTACAGACGCCAACCCTCGCTTTGATAACAGAGAAAGAGGAGGAGATAGATAACTTCGTTCCGGAGCCCTATTGGGAACTATATATAAAATGCTTAAAAGACGATTTTACGTTCATTGCTAAGCACAAAAAAGGTAGATTCCATACCAAGAAAGAAGTCGATCGTGTAAAATCCTCTCTTGGGAATAAAGGGGAAGTAAAGACATTTAAAAAGAGAATAAAGAATGATATGCCGCCTAACCCATTCAATACGACCGCATTTTTAACGGCGGCGACATCCATCGGTTTCACGGCATCGAACGCAATGCGAACTGCGGAAAATCTCTACAGCCAGGGTTTGCTCTCTTATCCAAGAACGGATAACGCCGTCTATTCCAAGATAGATCTAAAAAAAATATTGAGACTTCTCTCAAAGATGAAAGAGTTCTCCAAGTATTCAAAAAAACTCTTGGACAAGGAACTCAAACCCACGCGAGGAAAAGAGGCTAAGGATCACCCTCCAATTCATCCCGTCGGTTATACAAAACGGGAGAAATTGAATGATGAAGAGTGGAAGATCTATGAGCTCGTAGTGAGGAGATTCTTGGCTACGTTGAGTGATGCAGCAAAGATAGAAGGCACAAAAGCAGAGATAGATGTCAATGGAGAACTTTTCAACGCGACGGGGTCGAAGATTATAGAGAAGGGGTGGAGAGAGATCTATCCGTATAGCTCTCTCGAAGAGGTCTTCATACCAGAATTGTCCGTGGGGGAGATATTAAAAGTGGAATCTTTTGTGGAGGAGAAGGAGACGAAGCCACCTCGAAGGTACGGGCAGGGAAGATTGATAGAGAAGATGGATGAACTCGGTCTCGGCACAAAATCCACGAGGCACGAGATGATAGGCAAACTTTATAGAAGGGGCTATGTCCATGGAAATCCTTTAAAACCGACCATAGTTGCAAGAGCCGTCATAAAAACGCTGGACGAATATGCAGAGAAGATAACAGATGTGAAGATGACCAAGGAGCTCGAAGAGGAGATGAACACGATCGCCGAAGGAAGATTGCCCGAGGAAGAAGTGATCAAAAGATCGAGGGAGATGCTTGGGGATACCTTTGAGATACTGAAGAAGAATGAGGAGAAGATATCAAAAGATCTTCGAGAGCGTCTTAGAGAAGAGAAGGTTGTGGGCAAGTGTGAGAAGTGTGGCGGTGACCTCATAATAAGAAGGACAAGGAGGGGGACGAGGTTCATCGGATGTTCGAGCTATCCTGACTGTGATTTTTCACTCCCACTCCCAAAGAGCGGAAGATTGGTGATAACCGATCAGAAGTGTAAAGAACACGGATTAAAGCTCATAAAGATACTGTACAAGAATAAGACATGGAATCTGGGTTGCCCATACTGTAATTATATCGAATGGATGGCAAAGAAAGAGGAAGAAGAAGGAGAAGAGAAAGAGAAGGTAAAAGAGAAAGCAAAAGGTAAATCTATAAAAGCAACAAAACCTAAAGCATCACCAAAATCTAAAGAGAGGGTGACAACGGAAACGAGATAAAAAGAGAGCCGTCTCAAAAATTTTTTAAATGATCGAGCATAATAACTTCGATGGGAGTTACTCTTTCTTTTTGCCATTTCTCCTATCCCCCATTGACTAAATGTTGGTATGTATGAAAAAATTTACGTTTTATTCAACACAGCAGCACGCAGGTGTTGAGAGGATGAGAATCCTTCAGTTGAGAGGGTGAGAAACCTTCATTCAAAAGCCCCCTTTCTTCAGCAGGTGAGGAATCAGACCTCCTGCATCCAGAATTTCTTGCATATATCTCGGAATAGGCTTAAATTCATATTCCTCCCCACTTGTTAAGTTCTTTATCTTTCCGCTCCCGTAATCGACCTCAAGCTCATCATCCTTAGAAACCCCTTCGGATATCTTTGCACATTCGATCGCGGGCAGACCAACGTTGAAACAGTTCCTATAAAATATCCTTGCAAAGCTCTCCGCCACGATGCAGGAGATACCGCACGCCTTCAAAACTTGTGGTGCCTGTTCTCTGCTCGACCCACAGCCAAAATTTCTCGCGGAAACGATCATCGGATTTTTCTCTCTCTTTGAATCTTCATAAAAATCCTTATCTATGCTCTCAAATGTGTGAACTGCTAATTTTTCCATGTCCAGCTCGTCATATTTGTATTTGCCGGAGATGATCTCGTCTGTGTTCGTATCCGGCGGAAATACCCTTATTGCTTTTGATCGCATGAAAAACCCCTTGGTCATTTTTGATATATGAATTTTGTTATTCCAATTGTCCACCTAAATTTTCTCCTTACATCGCTTTTCAATTCGTCCATCGGGAAAAATATCTTTCACCTTTCTTTTATTTAAAGTTTAATATCGTTTTGTTTTAGTATTCTTTTGCCTCCTCCTCTCCCCTCAATACTCCTAATCCACTTAAATTTAATGCCTCCATCTCGTCCTCGCCGGGATACACCGTCACGGGTGCGATCTGGTAGGCCATCACCTCATAAATTAGAGAAGCATAATCGTCTCCATTTGAGATCTTTTTTTCGACAACCCTCACATCGTTCGTTCCCAAATAGCGGCAAGCCCGCCCTTGCCAACTGGTATTGTACTCGTTTTTCTACCGTCTTATTCTCCCGATCCAAAATCCGATCGAGTTCATTTGGAATAGCATAAAGAGGGAATTGTCATCGATCTTTTTGATGTGCAAGGAAGAGGTCAAACGAGTTGTTGAAGTGTTATTCTATGCGTTCTCTTCTTCATTAAGTTTCGTGAATGGATAGAGAAATTCTTGACACCTATGGGGATTGTGTTGCAATGATGAGAAATTATTTTTGTCGAAGACTATAATCCATTTTTTATGTTTTTCCAAATGATCGATCGTCTCATGTTCTTTTACAATCTTAAGATCATTCAAACTATCATAGGAGTATTCTTCCGTATCAATAATATCTTCCCTCCAGATATTTTTCCCGATCTCCGCGTATCTATAAATTCTCTCACATCGCGTCTCATCCGAAATAATAATTATGCTCCTTCTGCTCTTTATAACAGCTTTCTTTGAATGGGCATCCTTCTTTAGTTCAACAAGCGAGGTATGAAGATTCGCATTCTTCCCCCGTGTTTATATCTACTTCCTTCACCATAATCCTCGGTTCGAAGCACTCATAGTTATCCCAAGGCCTTATCATCCGCTCATTACAGTATTTAATACTTCCTTCTCTGATAGCCTCTATAATCTTCTTCATCGATTCATCGATATGATAACTCCATGAAGGTATCTTGACTTTTCTCCCTCCGAATTCTATGATGATCTCTTCATTGCCCTTGAATTCTCTCTTCACGTCGAAGATTACTCGTCTTATCTTCGCATTTTTCCAATGTTTACAAGAGTAACAACAGCCATGCATGAGATCAAAGAATTTCGGGTGTCACCATCCATTGCAACGACCAATTGCCCTCCTCATTTCGCTCCAAACAGACGACACCACCCCTTTTGAAGTCTATCACCCTTCTGTTTGGATCGTTTGCAAGTAGAAGTCCGGCGAGTATACTCAGATGGGGCAGATGGCCGACGATCATCGTATCTTCAGATTCCTCTCTCAATCTCTTCTCCCAAATGCCAGAATCTTCCAAAGGTGCGAGTCCATCCACTTCTTCCACCGATGAAGATACCACCTCATTTAATTCTTCTGCCGTTTGTCTTGCGCGTAGTTTTCCACTATGCACGATTTTGGATGCTTCTATTTTTCCTTTGAGGAAGTTTGTTACATTTCTAATATCATTTCGTCCTTTATCAGAGAGTGGACGAGTCGGGTCGAGATCCTTATCTTTTGCCTCTGCGTGCTGTACCAGGTATAGTTTCATTTATTTCTATACCTCCGCGACATTATAAAGTGAACCTATCTCTTTCTTCTACCACTTGTATTTAATTTTAGTCCTCGACAAAAATAATCTCTTATCGTCGCAACACAATTCCCCTAGATGTCAAAGATTTCTCCGTCTCTTAGCGAAACTTAATGAAGAGGAGAACGTATAGAATAACACTCCAACAACTCGTTTGACCTTTCTTTGCACGTCAAAAAGATCAATGACAATTCCCTCTTTATGCTCTTCCAGATGGAATTGTCAT
>CABGHH010000061.1 GCA_902158745.1 Candidatus Methanolliviera sp. GoM_asphalt | reverse complement strand
CCTCCTTTTAACTTCATTCCTTAACCCCGCAGGCAACAATCCAGTTCTTATCTTCAAGCACGTCCACCGTTATTGAGGAATAGCCTGCATCTCCAAGGAATTTCCTGAACTCCTCTGGCAGATGGTAGGTAAAATCGCCCAATCTCGCCCATTTCGTGTTTCTCTTCTCAAACATCTCATGCCTGTAGACTTCGTTGATGAGCACCACAGAGCCGCCCTCTTTCAGCACACGCCGCAACTCTATGAGATTATCAATCAGACTCGGCCAGAAATAGTAGGTCTCAACAGCCGTTACCAGATCAAAAAAATTGTCAGGGAAGGGCAGAGATTCAACAGATGCGTGAAATATCTCAACCCTGCCTGAATCTATGAACTTCTTATTGACCTTACTTGCCACCGCTACAGAATCCTCTGAGTAGTCAATACCATACACTTTTCCTTCTGCAGCCATTTTAGCCAGCGTATTGACAGTTTTCCCACCTCCGCAGCCCACATCAAGAATTGTGTGGTCTTTATTTACCGATACATGGTTTAAACCCCATCCGGCAACTTTATGGCCATAATTCATCCCTCTTGCCATGAGTCTGCCAAAGATTCCAGTTGGCTTCCTGCATTGTTTCACCATCTTCTCCATTATGTTTTCTGTTAGCTCCATTCTGTTAACCTCCATCGGTTTCTTCTTAGTAAACAAACGGTATCAGCTTTTAGCCGCCGCCCCGCTCCACGTAACCAGTTCCTCAACTTGATGACTTCTAATAGTTTCATTTTGATTTACTCCTCCTTTCTCTTAGTTTTGTTTGAATCTGGCATCTTTACGCCTTCCTCCCGATGTTGAAGCCCATAGGAAGTGTGTGGGTTAAATCATAAGAGGTCGTTGCTGAAAAGGTGAACATCTGTCCAAGAAATGTAGGACTATCTTCTACTAGAAATGTTTGTGCAACTTGGGTATTTTCATAGAATCCATTCTTTTTCACTATCACTTCTGGTAACTTCTTCATCTCTATAAAAGGCTCATATCTGGGCGTAAGTTTATCCCAGTATTTTCTCTCTTTCTCTATTCTTATGTTTTCTTGCATGTTTGTTTGTTTCCTCTACAAAAAAGAAAAAGCAAGGAACAGATGCAATGCCTCACATCTGCCCCTCCACTTACGCATCTTTGTCTATTTTTCTTTTCAGTTGTGAACGTCCGTTTTTGCATCTACGAATTCTGATCTCCTTCGGATGTGGTAACCTCATACACTGCAACCGACCAGCCGTGAGCGTCCCCAATAATTACATGCTTTACGTTGTTGACTTCGGTGGGCACAAGGTCGAGATTAAGAGCCGCAACGATGCCCCCCTCATCCAGATTGGCTACACCTACACCGACATGCCCGATGAATTCGCCAGTCTTGGTATACACATTTGCTCCGCTGCCACCGTGGTAGGACACATAAACAAGCCCGCTGTCTGGATCAACAGCGACGTCGATAGGAAAAAGCAGTGCTTCTTTATAGCTTGGGTCCTCCGCCATGACATGTGCTAGTGGTTCAGAGTAGCGCGTGTAGCCCGCTGGCAGTGGTGGTGCCTCAAATTCGCCGAGCCAACTGCCATTCTCTGGATTGAGCATCGCAACACGCCAGTAGCACCCGTCCACCACGTAGAGCACATCGCCGTCCGGGTGCAAAGCCATGCCAACGGGCATTGAAAACTCGTTGGGCTTTGGTGGGTCTGCTGCCAGGTCACGGGTGGGCTCGGAAGCAATGAATGTTCCTGCGCTCCAGACTTCTGTAAATGACCACTCTGATTCAATCTCGTACTCAAACTTTGTCACTAAGCCACTGCCACCCGTAAACCACCCCTCTGTCTTGCTGTCGCCAACGTAGAGGTAGTGCTTGCCGTCTTCGGTGCTGGTAAGAATACCAGTTGGGATCTGGAAGCTCCGGTTGCCGTCTGTGATTGCCTCTCCGGTTGCCGGGTCCTGGGTCAGTGAGGTATTGTAAGTCATGAGGTTGTACAATACGCTGCCGTTCATGTCCATGGCGTAAACTCCTGAGGAGACCAACTCGCCAGTGGCCATATTAAGACCCAACTGGTTGTACCAGATATGCACTGCATCATCGAGTTTTAGGAATGCCCCTCCGGTGTTGCCCAGGTTGACCAGCTCCTGCAGTTCAGTGCCATTTATATTGACCGTCCAGATAGACGCGGGAGAACCACTCCAGGATATGGGAAGCATATAGACCTTGCCGCTGGAGTCGTGGTCTATCCCCCAGATATTTAGCAGTCCAATCTGGTCTGGGAATGACAGCGTCTGTGTGCCAGTGGCATTGTACACAAATATCTGACCAGAACTAGACCAAGACATGGACGAAGCTACCACATAGATGTTTCCCTTTGCGTCCACATCTATCCCTGTTACCATCATGCCCATACCTAAAAGAGCACTAGTATCAACTATCTGCGTGTAGTCAAGCGCCGGGATCAGCGAGGAGACGTTATACTTAATCACTCCATTGCAACCAGTGAAGCTGCTTACGCTCACATAGAGGTCGGTTCCCACAACATCCACATCTCCCGGCGTAGAATTCGCAGGAAGGTTCGGTTCCACATCCAACAGCGTCATGTCTGAAGTATCGTAGACAAGAATCTTCTTCTCGCCCATTGGATTTGTCTCAGCAACGAATAGAGATGTCCCTGAAACGTCCAGTCCTCCAGGCTTGACAAACGTAAAGGCATTCGCCTCAGCTAGCAAGTTTCCAGCAGCATCGTACTTTATTATTCTATACGGCAGCGCCATGTTATGGTGTGTGGGTCCGCAGGCGATGTAGATATTGCCATCTGAATCCACTGCTATCCGCTGTGGGCCGATCTCGGTCTCATCTGTCGGTACAGCGATCAGAGCATTGGCTGTGGTACCATCGTCGCTCACATTCCAGACAGCAGCAGTTTCAGGATTAGCAGCCAAATAGATCTTTTCGCCGTCGGTAGTTAGACCCACGGGCATTTCGATTTCACCAGTGAGCGTATCGCCCTGACTGCCAAAGCGAGCAATAAAGTTGCCATCCATGTCAAATACATTCAGTCGGCTGGTACCGCCATCACTGACGGCGATCATATCTTTGATCACAGCCACATCACTGGGAAAGAGGAGCTGTCCCTCACCCAATGCATCGGGGACCAGTTTATTCTCGAACTTTGAACTAATTGAGGGTTGTGCGCTTGCAATTCCCGTAGCTAACGCAAGAGCTGCCAATAATAAAACGCTTGTTATCACTATAATAGCGCTTCTTCTTTTTATTTCGTTCATTTTTTTCTTTTTCACCTCCTAAATTTTTTAAATTTTAGTGCTTACCTCTTCTTCGGAAAGAAAGTGTAAGCACAGGTTTCTTTCATTTTTTTCTTTTCACCTCCTTTCATCTTCTTTCTTAATGCAGTTCTTACCGATTGGTTTGTACAATTTTCTTTTAGCTCAGATTTTCGTTCAAAAAAGAAAAAGCAAGGAACAGATACAATGCCTTATCTGCATCTGCACCTCCACTCTACGCATTTTTATCTATTTTTCTTTTGCACATCGGCACGGTCTCTTCCTCGCCAAATTTAAGGTGCTCCAACTTCGATGACACGGTTCTCACCAAAGATAGCGATCAGGGTATTGCCGTTTTCCAGCCTCTGCATCCCGGCAGGAGTGCCAATTGCCCCATACATCCAGACGATCTCCTTATCCTGGGTCACCTCGATGATGCGCCCATCGCATTGGGCGCTGATCAGGGTATTGCCATCTGCAAGTCCGAGAACAGGATACACGCATGTTAGCCCTTCACTGTATTCCCAGACTATTTCTTTATCCGGGGTTACCTCTTTGACATGGACATCCTTACCCTCAAACATGCCGGCGTCGTCAGCGATTAGCGTATTGCCATTTGCCAGTCTTTCGGCGCAAGGAAACAGAAACTCCATAGTAGGTCCGCCGTACTCCCAGACGATTTCTTTATCCGGGGTTACCTCAATGATGCAGGCACGGGAATCCGGGTCTCGATAATCCCCCTGGTCAACGATCAGGGTATTGCCGTTTGCGAGTCTCTGAACTTCAACGAAGCCGATTAGCTCTTGACTGCCATCACCCGAGTACTCCCAGACGATTTCCTTATCCGGGGTTACCTCGATGACGCGTTTATTGCCGTAATTGGCGATCAGGGTATTGCCGTTTTCTAGCCTCTCGGAGTCAGTCGGACCAACAACCTCGGTGTACTCCCAGACGATTTCCCCATCCGGGGATACCTCGATCACGCGATCGGCGAACCATTCATTAATGAGGGTATTGCCGTTTGCAAGTCGATGCG
This sequence comes from Candidatus Methanolliviera sp. GoM_asphalt, assembly GCA_902158745.1. Taxonomy (GTDB): domain Archaea; phylum Halobacteriota; class Methanoliparia; order Methanoliparales; family Methanoliparaceae; genus Methanolliviera. The sequence goes on along the minus strand of CABGHH010000061.1, from coordinate 4,291 downwards.
GGTTCATGGGCATCATGCACGAGTATTCCCAGACTATCGGCTCTTGAAGCATTGCTCCAAGTTCCTTCACATGGTCAAAAGCATCGTATTGAGCATCTTCTATTTCATAGAGGATGTCCTGGCACTTCAGGGCATTGACATCCTCCGGGTCGGCTGTGAGAGCCTGCTCGATAAGCTCGCTCATTCCTCCGATGGCTTGCGCAAGCCCACCTACTAGCTCTCCCTCTCCTCCTAGCTGTTCCCAGAGGTCTACTACCACCAGCTCTCGCATCTCTTCCTTGTTCTTTTCAGGCTCTTCTGCGAGTTCCTCAAGCTCTTTAACACTGTCATAGATGGCGACTGCGAAACCTTCAACGCGGTGGAACTGTGTATGTATGCCAGCTCCAGCATCGCCGGGAACGTTGTGTGCAGGCTTATTCATCTTCCTTATTAGCCTCTTAAGTTGAGATGCATCTCCTTGAAGTTCTTCTATTACCTCTTGAATCTCCGCTGCTCCCACCTCAAGAAGTCCTTGAAGCTCGTCTATATGCACTTCAATCTCTTCTAGCGTGCTTTCTAATTCGTACATTACATCCTGCGTTGCCTCTGCATAGGCTTTATGCGTTTCCGGGACAGTGGAGAGAATATCATGTACCAAATCGTGGTTAGCATCTAGAGCTTCTGTATATCCTCCCAGATGCTCTTTGATTTTATCTATTGCCTCTCCCATTTCCGCTTTATTTACCGCAGGGTCCTTGGCAAGGTCTTCAAGTTCATCTACAAGCTCTTGGATGTCTTCTGTAATATATAGCAGTTCGTGTGACGCAACATGAACTTCCTCGGCTTTTGCTCTCAGGTCTTCATCCAGTGTCTCATTATCCGCAATCTGTTCCGTATTGTCGTGTATGACCATAGTGCCATTTATCAGCTCATGAACATGCTCGTCAATTTCCTCTATCACCTCTTGAATATCCGCTGCGGGTAATTCTTCTTTTGCAGAATCTGCGCTTGCAATTCCAGTAGATAGCGCAAGAGCTGCCAATAATAAAACGCTTGTTATCACTACAATAGCGCTTGTTCTTTTTATTTCGTTCATTTTTTTCTTTTTCACCTCCTAAATTTTTTAAATTTTAGTGCTTACCTCTTCTTTCTTAGCACAGGTTCTTTCTTAGAAAGAAAGTGTAAGCACATGGTTCTTTCATTTTTTTCTTTTCACCTCCTTTCATTTTCTTTCTTAATACAGGTTTTTACCGATTGTTTTATACAATTTTCTTTTAGCTCAGGATTTCGTTCAAAAAAGAAAAAGCAAGGAACAGATGCAATGCCTTATCTGCATCTGCACCTCCACTCTACGCATCTTTATCTATTTTTCGTTTGCATGCCGGCACGGTCTCTTCCTCGCCAAATTTAAGGTGCTGCAACTTCGATGACACGGTTCTTGAAAAAGTCACCGATAAGGGTGTTGCCATTTTCCAGCCTCTCGAACCCAGCAGGATTGGTAAATGTGTAATACTCCCAGACGATTTCCTTATCCGGGGTTACCTCGATGACCCGTTGACCGCTGTAATCGGGGCCTATTTGGATGCCTTCTTGGTATTGGTCGCCGATTAGGGTATTGCCATTTTTGAGTCTCTGGGCGACAAAAGGAAATACAACTCCCTCGCTGTACTCCCAGACTATTTCACCATCCGGGGTCACCTCGATGACGCGGGGATTGACCATGTCGGTCATCAGGGTATTGCCATTCTCCAACCTCTGCCCAAGGGAAGACCCTATAGCCTCACTGTACTCCCAGACTATCTTCTTATCCGGGGTTACCTCTATGACAAAAGGAACATCATCTTCCGTGAAAGGTGAACTGGGGATCAGGGTATTGCCGTTGGCCAGTCTTCGAACGCCACTAAGGCCAAGGGCTTTTGACTCTTCACCGTAATACTCCCAGACGATTTCCCCATCCGGGGTCACCTCGATAACGCGCCGATTGCCCGTGTCGGCGATCAGGGTGTTGCCGTTTTCCAGCCTCAAGGCTTCCATAGGAGTCACAACATCGGTGTACTCCCAGACGATTTCCCCATCCGGGGTGACCTCGATGATGCGATCACCAACGTGTTCAGCGATCAGAGTATTGCCATTTTCGAGCCGGTGAGGATTCGCGGGTGACATACACTTGCACTGCCAGACTATCGGGTCTTGCACCTTTTCCCCAAGCTCCTTTACCTGCTCATCGATTTCGAATTGAACATCTTCAATCTCAAAGAGGATGTCCTCACACTTCAGCGCATTGGCATCCTCCGGGTCAGCAGAGAGAGCCTTGTCAGCAAGCTCGCTCATCCCACTAACGGCTGCCGGAAGTTCACCCCATAGGGAGTTCACCTGCCCATAAAGCTCTTTCACCACCAGCTCCCGTATCTCTTCCTTGTTCTTTTCAGGGTCTTTTGCAAGTTCTTCAAGCTCCTTAACACTGTCATAGGTGGCGACTGCGAAACCTTCAACGCGGTGGAATTGCGTGTGTATTTCACCCCCAACATCGCCGGGAACGCTGTGGGCCGGCTTATTCATGCGCCTTACGAGCTTCTTGAGCTCTTTCGCATTGTCGGCAAGCTCCTCTACTGCCTCCTGAATCTCCACTGCTTCATCCTCAAGAAGTCCTTGCAGCTCGTCTATATGCTCTTCAATCTCTTCTAGCGTGCTTTCTAATTCGTACATAGCATCCTGCGTTGCCTCTGCATAGGCTTTATGCGTTTCCGGGACAGTGGAGAGAATGTCATGTACCAAATCGTGGTTAGCATCTAGAGCTTCTGTATATTCCCCCAGATGCTCTTTGATTTCATCTATTGCCACTCCCATTTCCGCTTTGTTTACCGCAGGGTCCTTGGCAAGGTCTTCAAGTTCCTCTACAAGCTCGTGGATGTCCTCTGCAATGTACAGCAGTTCGTGTGAAGCCACATGAACTTCCTCAGCATCAGCTCTCAGGTCTTCATCCAGTGTCTCATTATCCGCAATCTGTTCCGTATTGTCGTGTAAGGCCACGGTGCCATTTATCAGCTCATGAACATGCTCGTCAATTTCCTCTATCACCTCTTGAATATCCGCTGCGGGTAATTCTTCTTTTGCAGAATCTGCGCTTGCAATTCCTGTAGCTAACGCAAGAACTGCCAATAATAAAATGCTTGTTATCACTACAATAGTACTTAATCTTCTTTTTGTTTTGTTCATTTTTTTCTTTTCACCTCCTATTTTTTTTTATTTTAGTGCCTACCTCTTTCTTAGCACAAACCTTTTCTTAGGAAGAAAAGCTTTACCAAAAGAACCGTTCTTAGCACAGGTTCTTTCTTCGGAAAGAAAGTGTAAGCACAGGGTTCTTTCATTTTCTTCTTTTTACCTCCTTTCGTTTTCCTTCTTAATACAGGTTCTTACCGATTAGCTTGTACAATTTTCTTTTAGCGCGGATATTCGTTCCAAAAAAGAAAAAGCAAGGAACAGATGCAATGCTCTACATCTGCCCCTCCTCTCTACGCATTTTTATCTATTTTTCCTTTGCACATCGGCACCTCTCTCCCTCGCCAAATTTAGGACGCTCCAACTTCGATGACATGAGGATACCTGCAGTCTGCAATCAGCGTGTTCCCATTTTCCAAGCGATAGACACCCGCCGGATAGGTAAGGTCAATGTCGGTGTATCCCCAGACTATCTCCTTATACGGAGTTACCTCGATAATGCGGGGGTATTTTTTGTGGTGTTTGTCAGAATCTGCAATTATCGTATTCCCATTTGGCAGGCGTTGGACCCAACCAAATGGAGCGTCAAAGTCAGTGAATTCCCAGATTATTTCTTTATCTCGAGTTATCTCGATGACGCGAGTATCCGTAAAATTCTCTGTATCCTGGGTTTCTATGGTCAGCATGTTTCCATTTGGCAAGCACTGGACACTCCATACATATATAAGATCAGTGTATTCCCACACCATTTCCTTATCCGGCGTTACCTCAATAACACGATGATTCTTGGGGTCTGCAATTACCGTGTTTCCGTTTGCCAGACGATCCGCCCCAGATGGAATAAAGTCACCGCTGTATTGCCATACTATCTCCTTATCTAACGTTACCTCGGTGACATTGGCGGTGGGTCTACCGAAAGGCCCCGCAATCAGTGTGTTTCCTTTTGGCAAGCGTCGCGCACTAAACGTCAGAGTTGGGTATTCCCAGACTATCTCCTTATCTGGAGTTACCTCGATGGCACGGTTATTTTCGCCACCAGCGGTGTCTACAATCAGCGTATTCCCATTCGGCAAGCGTTGAACACAAACTGGAT